>JBDTMN010000002.1 GCA_039934295.1 Candidatus Taylorbacteria bacterium
CCTACAATGCGAACTTCTGGATTCTATTTTCAAACAGAATCAAAGCGAAAAACTGTCATTCATCGGGGGCACGGCTATTCGAATAGTCTACAGCAGTAAAAGATTTTCCGAGGATCTGGATTTTGACAATTTTGGCCTGACATTCACTGCGTTCAAAAAACTGCTCGACGCTGTCATAAAAGACATGGCGACAAAGGGGTTCGAAATCGAATTTCGATTTATAGAAAAATTGGCTTTCCATTGCTATATAAAGTTTCCAGACTTGCTTTTTCTCAATAAAATCAGCCCCCTAAGTAGCGAGAAAATTCTAATCCGTGTTGACGCGGTAGAAAAGGGACGCTTTGTCGAACCGGATATTTCTATTCTGAACAGATTCAATGTCTATAGGAAAATCCTGGTGAATTCTTCGTCGGTCATACTTTCGCAAAAAATACTTGCCATCCTAGAAAGAAAGCGAGAGAAGGGTCGCGATTTTTACGATGTATCGTATCTGCTAGGCCTTACTGAACCTAACTACGAATATCTGCAAAAGAGTCGTGGCTGGGACAAGTCCACCGTCAAAGAAAAGCTCATGGCACGGACGAAGGAACTTGACTTCAAGAAACTTTCGAGCGAAGTCTTGCCTTTTCTCATGAAGCCAGAGGAATCCGATAGAGTCATCTCTTTCCGTCAATACATCGAGCAGAAGTTGTAAAAGGATTCGGAATAAAATCATGCAGAAAAAACCCCAAGAAAAACTGACAATCGAGTTCCCCAGCATCGGCATTTACGTTTTCAAAAAGGTCGAGAGATATTTCGCGGATATAATCTAATGACAACATCAACTTCATACATGTTAATTGCAGGGAGCATTGCCTTCGCGCAAGTACTTTTTCTGCCCGGCTTTATCACGCTTCAACTCATTCGCTTTCGAGACACGCTCGCCTCGAAACTCCTGAGTGCCTTCGCCTTGAGCCTAATGATTAATTACTGGATTATTTTTTTTCTCGCTGCCGCTCACGTGTATACGATCATTGCCTTGGGCATTATTCTCGTCTGCGAAATGTGCATGCTTTTCTTAATCAACAGAAACGGCATACGCGCATTTTTCAAACATTCGCCGACCACGCTATGGTCTCTCATAAAAACTTCTTTGGAACAAAAGTCCGGACTTATACAAAACTGGTTCCGAATTCAGCGGTTGGAACCGAGTTCCCGTTTATTCTTACCAGTCACACTGTTGCTAGTTTTTTTCACATTCGCATACATACTCTATTTATTTGCAACAAATATCGGAACTGTCTTCAATCTATGGGACCCGATTGTCTCCTGGAATCGCTGGGCTGTTGAATGGAGCATGAATGCGCTTCCTCGAAATACTTGGGAGTATCCTCAACTCATTCCCGCAAACTGGTCCATTTTTTATATCTCAATCGGAGCTCCCATACAATATTTCGCAAAGGCAATTATGCCACTGTTTCCGCTCGGCATAATCACAGCTCTTCTTTCGTCGGGCATACGGAAAAAATCCTTGGGGTATATCGCCGCCATTCCAGCAACAGTTCTATTCATGCGATTGATGAACGGTAGCGGTATTATGGCGACCGAAGGATACGTGGACAGCGCCGTGGCATTTTTTTCCTTTATCTCGATTTTAAGCCTCCTCAACGTCGGTGAAGCCAACACACTCTCGTCCAAGCTAAAAATGCTTCTCATTGGTGGACTATTCGCTCTCGGTGCCGCGATGACGAAGCAATCGGGGTTAATCACTGTTGCAATATTTCCGATTTTGGCATGGATAGTGGCTATAAAAAATAACCCCGAATTAAAAAAGCGTTTCTGGAAGCACTTTTTCATATACGTGGGTCTTGCAATCTTTCTTCTCGGACCTTTCTATATATACAAAGAGCTCTCGATTGCCTCTAATGGGGATACTTCGGTTGTCCCTGCCATAACCAATCTCATCTATGGAGAAGGAAGAGGTGCGCTCCAAGTTACAGCCGACGCCCTATATTTTTGTGTGACAAAAACATATGGCATCTTTCTGCTTTTCACATTTCTGCTCTTCTTCGCTTGGCGCGATAAAAAATATCGTCCCGTGATAGTTTTAGCGCTCATTCCGTACACCCTCATCTGGGCATTGTTCTTCAGTTATGACAGCAGAAACCTCTCTTTAGCAATGCCCTTATGGGGACTCTCGGCAGGCATCGGTCTTGAACAATTTGCCATGCGCTTCAGATTGACGCTCGACCTATGGTTCTCAAAAGTGAAAATAATCTGGATTATTCTCCTTGCATTGATACTTTGCATCGCCGTAAGTCCATTCGTTTCAAGAAAAATAGCAGGGGGGTTTGTAAGAGACGAGCGTGAAATATATGACCGAGAATTGAGCGTGCTCATCAGCAATTATTTCGACACCAGAAAAGATGCGGGACAAATCCTAACAAACTTCCCTATTCTCTATTTTCTACCAGCTACGCGCGACCGCATGTATAGTCCATTCGGAGGGTATGATCCGAACGCCGACAATTTTTCCTCCTACAAGAAAGACTCCGCCAGTTCAAAAGTAGCTTATATCTTCGCGGCTTCCTACACGGATTCGCGGACCTTAGATGACATTGATCACAATATTTCGTCAGGAAAATATTCCCTTGTGTTCCGCCGAGGAAAAGATGTGCTGGTTAAAACTAATAATATCGAGCTATGAATATAAGCGTACTCATTCCCGCATACAAGCCCGACGCAAGACTCGTTTCATTCGTCAAAAGTCTTGCGAATCGGCCTTTCAAAAATATTGTCATCATCGATGATGGGAGCGGAGTGGCATTTGAGCAAATCTTCGAGGAGTTGAAAAAGGTGTCCAAGACCGTCGTGGTAAATCACGAAAAAAACCAGGGCAAGGGGGCGGCACTGAAGACGGGGTTTGATTATATTTATTCACACTTGCCCAAATGCGCAGGCATCGTCACCGCCGATGCGGACGGCCAGCATCGGGAAGATGATATTATGACAGTTGCCTCAACACACGAAAAGCAGCCTGATTCATTCATCCTTGGAGCGAGAACTTTCACCAGTGGGGTACCCCTGCGTAGCCGCATCGGAAATAGCAGTACTCGCTTGCTGTTCAAACATTTTTTTAAGTTGAATATATCCGACACACAGACAGGATTACGTGTCATTCCCCGGGCATTTGTTCCTGCGCTTCTCAAAATTCCTTATAACCGCTATGAATATGAGGCGGAGATGCTCCTAGTGGGTTCGCAAAATAAACTGAACATCCTCGAGGTGCCGATTGAGACCGTATACGAAGACAATAATTCTTCTTCGCATTTCAATCCCCTGATTGATTCGATGAAAATATATTTTATCTTGTTTCGATATGTAATTACCTCGATAGTAACAGCTCTAGTTGACTATGTTATATTCATACAAGTATATCCGTTCACGAAAAACGTATTTACAGCCACATTTATCTCCAGATTTTTCGCTCTGTTCATCAACTATCTATTGCTAAGAAACTATGTCTTTCATTCAAGACAATCGGCGAACGGGACATTTCCGAAATACGTTATGCTTGTGATCGTTTCCGGCATGGCATCATCCCTGCTCATCGAGTATATTGTGGGAATAATCGGCGCAAGCATCCTCTTCGCAAAGATAGTGGCAGAATTGTTGATTTACGGGTTCAATTTCTTGGCGCAAAAAACAATCGTCTTTAAATCAAATATCCATGAATAAACAAACTGATTGGGACCGATATTATAATAAGCCTTATAAGACAGCATCGTTTACCCGAAAAATAACGGGGAGAGTTCTGCTAAAAACCGTAAAACGGTTCTATACATCCGATACGCTCTCAATCATTGAACTCGGCGGAGGCAATAGCTGTTTTTGTGATTTGCTTATGGAGAAATTCAATGTAGAGCGATACGATATCGTTGACAGCAATCAATTGAGCATCAATTTGGCTAGAAATAAATCTGACAGAATTCATGCTCATCTCGACAATGTACTGACAATAAAACCAGAATCGCTTGGTAAAGCTGACCTAGTATACAGTGTCGGGCTTATTGAGCATTTTTCGATCGAGAATACAAAAAAAGCCATCGAGACACATTTTGCCCTGGTAAAAGATGGCGGACTTGTGATGATAACTTTTCCCACGCCGACTTTTCTCTATAAAACAATCAGATATTTCGCGGAATTATTCCGCATGTGGATTTTCCATGACGAAAGACCACTTCAGTTCGACGAAGTCGCGGAAACCTGCATAAAAAATGGAGAAATAGTATACCGCAAAATTATCTGGCCCATTCTTTTGACACAATATATAGTGGTCGTTAGAAAATCAAATAACAGAGGTCAAAATGCGGTATCAACTGCCGACAAAAAGAGCGGCGTCATCAGCGAAATATAATTGTCATCATTCATGGAACCAATCATTGAAGTAAAAAATATCGGCAAGAAATACAACATCGCCCACGAGCGCGGAGGGTATATTACCTTGCGTGATACTTTGACAAATGTTTTCAAAAATCCAGTATCATTTTTAAAGACCAAAGCAAAAAGAATCACTGGGCTAGAGAAAAAAGAAGAATTCTGGGCACTCAAGGATGTGAGCTTCACCGTGAACAAAGGAGAGGTCATCGGCATCATCGGACCAAACGGGGCTGGCAAATCAACTCTGCTCAAAATTCTCTCGCAAATTACCCCACCCACGAAGGGAGAGATCATCTTGCGCGGCAGAGTCGGCTCCCTCCTTGAGGTTGGCACCGGCTTCCACCCAGAGCTCACCGGCCGTGAAAATATTTTCTTAAATGGCGCAATCCTAGGCATGACCAGGAAGGACATCGCCTTGAAATTCGATGCTATTGTGGAGTTCGCAGGAATTTCGAAATTTTTGGACACACCGGTTAAATACTATTCCAGCGGAATGTATGTTCGACTCGCTTTCTCGGTCGCCGCCCATATGGAACCTGACATCCTCATCGTTGATGAAGTCCTCGCAGTCGGCGACACAGAGTTCCAGAAAAAATGCCTCGGCAAGATGGAGGAGGTTACGAAGAAAGAAGGAAGGACCATCCTGTTTGTGAGTCATAATACGAGTGCAATAGAAAGACTCTGCTCAAAGACTATTCTGCTTCAAGATGGAAAAATCAAAAAGATCGGGAAAACCGCAGATGTAATAAATTACTATATAAATAGCGGGGTGGCTACGAACGCCATAAACGAGTACCAGATTAAAGACAGAATAGATGCACAGATAACAAAAGTAAGCATTTTGGATAAAGATGGGACGCCAAATGCCAAGATACCTGTCGGAGAGAACTTCTTCATTGAAGTCGATTTAGATGTAAGAAACAAGTTGGAAAAGAAACTGATTTTCCTACATTTTTACTATCAAGGAGACCTGCTTCTTTTCTCGACCGAAGGCGACTCCGATGGCAAATACAAAGACTATGAGGTCGGAAAATACAAGACACGAATTCTAATACCATCATTCTTATTCCAAATTGGTACCATTTTCCTTATGGTCAGCTTAAAAAATCTGTCGGAAGCAAGCGGGTACGTTGATATGGTCAAAGATATTGTCATCGATATTAAGAACGAAAACAATCCTAGAAAAAAAATGCAAGGAGATGACTACTGGGGAAAGTTATCTTGCATATTAAAGTATGAAACACGAAAAATAGAAATTAGTATATGAAATCAATGGTTAACAAAATTGCCAAATTTGTCTCAAATAAAAATCCTGATGAAATTGTTAGGATTATTTATCTGTATTTTTCCAGCAAAATCCAAAATTGGAAAGTAATAATTTTTTTTAAAAAAATAAAGAATAACTTTTTTCAGGTTAGATTCTTTAGAAAGCATGCCGGCAAAAATCGGCTCATATTCGATATTGGGGCCAATATGGGAAATAAAACCGATATTTTCTTAAAACTTGGATGCACTGTCGTGGCTATCGAACCACAGCAAGATTTCGCCAGCTATCTACGGGTAAAATATTCCGGTAATAAATTCGTCAAAGTCGTACAAGTTGCGCTCGGGGATAAGGAAGGTTCTGCTACCATCAATACGTCTTCAATATATCCAGGATTCTCCAGTCTTAATAAAGATTGGCAAAAAGGAACGAAATATCACACCTTCGACAAAACCGAAATGGTCGCGATGCAAACTCTAGATAACCTGATAGATAAATATGGTCTCCCGTATTTTTGCAAAATTGACGTGGAGGGATATGAGCTTCAAGTGATTGAGGGTTTGCACGAGAAGATTCCCCTGCTGAATTTTGAATTCCATTCAGACGATATGAAATCAATCAAAGATTGTTCTTCGAAGCTACTTTCTTTGGGATATCAACACTTCAACTTTGTAATTGAAGAAAATTCAAAGATGGCGCTTTCTAAATGGGTAAAAGCAGATGAGCTTCTAGAAAAAATAACGACGTGTGGAGGTAAAAAAGGAATTACCGCTTGGGGAGACATCTACGCAAAATGATTAAGCATATAAAAAAAACAATCCGCCGAGCGGTAAGAAATCTCACAGGTTTCGACCTGAGTACTATCAGGGTCAAATTAAACCAGGATTTTATCGACCAGAAAAATCTGATGAAAAACGCGAAGGTTAGAATTATTTTTGACGTCGGCTCTAATGTCGGTCAGACAACCCTAAAATACAAAAAGATTTTCCCGAATGCGCAAATTTATGGGTTTGAGCCATATAGTACTGTATTTGAAAAATACTCAAAGAAATTTGAGAAGGACAAGCTGGTAAATCCAACGAATGTGGCCTTGTCAAGCAGTGATGGTTATTCCGAATTCTTTGTTAACGACCATCATTATACTAACTCACTTATACCAATCAATACGGGTAACGGAGAAGACACCCTAGTAAATAAAATGATAGAAAAGATCACCGTTAAAACAGAAAAACTTGATTCTTTCTGCAAAAAAATGAGTATAGATAAAATAGATATAGTAAAGCTCGATGTTCAGGGCGGCGAACTGATGGTTTTGGAGGGCGCAATCGAGAATTTGTCCGAGCACAAAATATCGCTCATCTATACCGAAGTGGAGTATTCTCCTTTATATCTGAATCAACCTCTTTTCGAGGATATAAAGAACTTCCTGGAAAAATTCGACTACAGGCTATATAAAACTTACTACGAGCCAAACCAGGAGTCAAAAAAATTACTATCTGGCGATGCAATATTCTTGAGTCCAGAATTTGCCGCATCAAATTCAAGTCAAATATGAAATATTATAGCCAATACAAGCAAGACGAGTTCCTGGATAAAAATGTTTTCAAAGGAAAGACCGGTGGTTTTTTTATTGAAATGGGCGCGGACGATGGAATTACTCACAGCAACACATTATTTTTCGAAAAGGAGCGGAGTTGGAATGGAATTTGTGTGGAACCACGAAAAGAAGCGTTTGGTTTATTAAGAAGAAATAGAAGATGTTATTGCGAAAATGTATGTATATCCGACGTCCACGGAGAAAAAGCCTTCCTTTCTATCGATGGACACTCTTCGCAATTAAGCGGACTTCTAGACAAATTTGATAGAAGGCACATAGAGAGGATTGAGAAAGAATCGACGCAAAGAAATACTGTGGTCGTTCCGTGTATTCTTCTTGAAGATCTTTTAAACAAATATGGCATAAAAAATATAGATTATTTCAGTTTAGATGTAGAAGGTGGAGAACTTGGCATTCTTAAGTCAATTGATTTCAATAAAGTAAAAATCGGTTGTATTTCAGTTGAAAATAATTACGGAAATGAAAACATAAGACGTTTTCTTGAATCTAAAAAATATCGCTTCATGAGCCAGTTAAAGATCGATGAAATATACGCTCTAAAAGATAGCGCGTTTGATTCTTACAAAGAACCTCTCTCAAGAAAAAGTGACAGGTTTTATAGAAAATGCAAGTCATTCATAAAACATATTATCGGATATGAAAAAAATTAAACTAGTCACAAGCTATCCCAATTGGCCACTAGCCCGCCAAACGCCCGATGAAAAAGGAATATGGGGCAATTGCCAATTTCTGATTGATGATAACACCAAAGACTGCGACTGGTGCGTAGTGTCAGACTCGCTTAAAAAAGATGAGATAATTTACTGTGACCCCAAACACACAATACTCATTACCGCAGAACCACCAAGTATTAAAACGTATAACAAGAAATTTGTTCGACAATTTCATACCGTCATTACCTCACAGACTAAGATAAATGCTCCGAAAATAATTCATTTTCCCCTACTTCCTTGGTACATTGGCGCTCATTTCAATTTAAATGAAAAAAGATTCGATACATATACAAAAAACTATAGTGAGTTATCGAATGCTCGCTCTCCGGAGAAATCCAAACTTATTTCCATCATAACATCAAATAAAAATCGAACCATCGGGCATCGCGCCAGGCTCAGATTTTTAGAACGAATCCAAAGACACTTTGGCAATCGTTTAGATGTTTTCGGGTCGCGAATCAATACCATATCTGACAAATGGGATGGTATTGCGCCATACAAATATCACATAGTTATAGAAAATAGCTCCTGCAAAGATTATTTCTCTGAAAAACTGTCCGACGCTTTTCTGGCAGAGGCATATCCCCTATACTTCGGTTGCCCCAATATTTTTGATTACTTTCCAAAGGATTCGTTAACAGTTATAGACATCAATGATCCCAATCAGGCAATAAAAACTATTGAGCAAACTATAGAAAATAACTGTTTCGAGAAATTCCGAAAACAAGTCATCGAATCAAAAGAATTATGTCTGAACAAATACCAAATATTTCCAAAATTATGCCAAATTATTAATGAATCAGTGGATGATTCGCTGAGTAAAGGCAAGGAACAGATAACTTTGAAACCGGAGGCTTTCTTTATTGAACCATCAGTTACCCACAAGATCAAAAAGAGAATAAAAACATTAATGAAATGGGCACTAAAAAACTCTGGATATGATTTGGTAAAAATCCCGATTAATCCATATGTAAATGATCCGGATTTTGAAATATACAAAAAGATAGCGGATGTTCCCGGCTTTTTATCTTTTGAGGCTTTCAAACTCTTTTCTTGCTTAAAACAAATATCACTTGAAGATTCAAGCAATGTAAAACAATTCGGTATTCTCGAAATTGGTGTATATTGTGGAATGAGTTTGCTCGGCTTGGGGTTAATTTACAAGGACAAAAAAATTGTAGGAGTGGACCCTTTTTTTGAATCTTTCGATGAGACTTCATTCAATGCTGAAACCGAATTTCTGCGCCATAAGTCTAATAATTTAAGCGGTGCGGAGAGATATAATAGATTGCAAGAAAAGGGTAATATCTTGGGTATCGGAAATAGAATCGATGTAAAGAAAATGACACAGAAGGATTTCCTAGAGAAAATCAAGCCGTGTAAGTACCAAATGATTTATGTCGATGGAGAACATACCTACCAATCGATAGTAAGTTTCCTCGAGAGGATAGATGAGCTCTTGCCCTACGATGGTTTTTTGGTTTTGGACGACTTTCTGAACGCTGGTTTTCCAGGATTGTCTGAAGCCATACATTTGCATCCATCTTATAAAAAATCGCTCTTTCCCGTGTGTTACGCATTCAACAAAGCTGTATTTTTATATAAACCGAAGGAAAAATATCTTGAAGAAGTCAAGAATAAAATTGATGATTTCGTGGCTAAAAACGTATTCAAGAGCCATAGATCCGATAGGGACAATTCGGTCGTAATAAATTAAAAATAATAGAAATGAAGGATTTTAAAACACCCATACTTCTCATAATCTTTAATCGACCTGACACGACATCAGTAGTTTTTGAAGCTATTCGCCAAATTCGTCCGAGACAGCTCTTTATAGCTGCCGACGGACCAAGACTAGACAAGCCAGAAGATAATCTCGAATGTAGAGCTTCAAGAGAAATAGTTGAATATATTGATTGGCCATGCGAAGTAAAAAAACTATTTCGGGATAAAAATCTGGGGTGTGGCCATGGTGTATCTACCGCAATAAACTGGTTCTTTGAAAACGTAGAAGAAGGAATAATTCTTGAGGATGATTGTCTCCCAGACCAGTCTTTCTTCAGGTTCTGCGAGGAACTTTTGAAGTATTACAGAGAAAATGAGAGAATAATGCATATTAGCGGTAACAATTTCCAAAGTGGAAAAAAGCGAGGAAATTCGTCTTATTATTTCTCCGAATACACCCATAATTGGGGTTGGGCAACATGGAAAAGAGCTTGGGAGTACAATGATTTTCATTTAATAGATGAGAAGCGACGACTACATATTTGGGATAAACAATGGATGATCTCGGTAAGAAAAAGAAACGGATTAGCTGTACTACCAAATGTAAATCTGGTTTCGAATATCGGTTTTGGTGAAAACTCGACTCATACCAAAGGCGATTCAAAATTTTCGCGGATGCCAACCGAAAAAATGCAATTTCCTCTTCTTCACCCAAGAAAGATCAGACGCAATATCCAGGCCGATTTTTTGACCTGTAAAGAGGTTTTCAACGGAAATCTTGGCAAATTTATTTTTGATAACTCATTGAGATATATTCCAAAATCATTCAAGTCTTTCGTAAAAAATATTTAAAAAAATGACTTCCAATATAACAAGCCCTGTTACCGGGTCAAATAACACCGTCTTAGAAAGAGAAATCCCATCTTCTCGGATAATAAGCGAGTATAAAAATGAGCTGAATATCGATGTTGCTAAATATTTTTCAGGAATCGATAAGATATGCATCTATAAATGCCTCGATACTGGGTATCGCTTTTATAGTCCGTCTAATATCTCTGGCGATGATGATTTTTACCAGCAATTAGAAAAGTTTCCATGGTATTACATGAATTGGAAGTGGGAACATGGAATAGCCTATGAAGTAATAAAGAGTGGCGACCGTGCTCTGGAGATCGGTTGCGCGCGAGGAAGTTTTATCGAAAAACTCCATGAAAAGGGAGTCCGGGCCGAAGGTCTGGAGATGAACGCCAACGCCTTGCGGATGTGCAAAGAAAAAAGCCTCGTGGTTTACCCTGACTCTATCGAGGCATTCTCAAAAAACAAAAGAAATGCATATGACATCATCTGTTCATTTCAAGTTTTGGAGCACGTCCCATTCGTAAAGAACTTTTTTTATTCCTCACTGCAAATTCTGAAACCCGGCGGACTCTTGATAGTGAGCGTACCGAATAATGACTGTTTACTCTTAGACGGTAAAGAATTAATAACAAATTTGCCCCCGCATCACATGGGAATGTGGAATCTAAATTCTCTATTAAAATTACAAAATTATTTCGATATGACTGTTCAGTCCATTCATCTTGAACCTCTTCAGAAATACCATTTCGGATTCGCAAAAAAACTTGCCGAAGTAGAAGTGAAAGACAAAATTCAAAAAAAATTTGGCATTTTTGCACCCATAGTAAACAGACTTGCTAACAGAATGATATTGCCCGTAGTTATTCCACTTTCAAAATATATCATTGGGCACTCTATTTTAGTGGTATACAAAAAAAACCCATGAACATCCTGGAAATAAATACCGTGGACAATATAGGCGGTGCCGCAAAAATTGCTTACTCCATCAAAAAAAAGATGGAAACTTTAGGGCATCATGTGAGCATGTTTGTAAAAATCAAAATCTCCGATGACAAAAATGTTTTTTTAATAAATCGACCAAGCAAATTATCATTCTGGGTACAAAAGATCACTGGCAAAGATATCATCGGATACATTTTTCGTAAAATTAGGCATCTTATCTCAGACGACATAGATTTTTTTTCATCCGATAACATTTTAAATACGGCAGCATTCAAAGAGGCTGACATCATCCATTGCCATAACCTACATGGTAATTATTTCAATTTGAACACGCTCAAAAAAATATGTTCAATAAAGCCTGTAATTTGGACTTTCCATGATATGTGGCCCATCACCGCACATTGCGCCCATGCATATGCGTGTCCGGTTCGTGATGGGTTTTACGAGTGTCCGAGCCTGCTCGAATATCAGAGTCTTGCGTGGCATAATGAAAAATACCTCCGATATAAAAAGAGAAAAATATATGGGAGTTCCGATTTTCACATTGTTGTTCCGTGCAATTGGCTAAAAGACAAGGTTGAAAATACGATATTAAAGAATAAGCCACTCTCCGTGATACATAATGGAATTGATACTTCGATTTTTCGTCAACACGATAAAATGTCGATAAGACGAGAGTTGCATATTGCTATCGACAAAAAAATAGTGCTTTTCATAGCGGTAGGAAAAAATTCAGTTTTTAAGGGATTGAATTTTTTCCTGGCATCTGCGAGAGATTTGCGAGAAAACAACGACATTATTTTTATCTGCGTTGGCGGTAATGTTAATTCTAGCGATGAGAATTATCCCCCGAACATTATTAGCATTGATTACATTAAAGATAAAATGACGCTGGCGAAATATTACTCCGCCTCCGACGTTTTGTTATTTCCTTCATTGGCAGAAAATTTTCCTTTGACAGTTCTGGAGGCTATGAGTTGCGGATTACCTGTAGTAAGCTTCGATACAGGAGGCATCAGGGAAGTCATAACTCACGGCCATAACGGCTATATCGCTAAATATTCAGACAACTCGGACTTGATTCGGGGAATTAAGCACATTTTTAATCTTAGTCACGATGAGCATGAGGCAATGTCCAAATTATCCAGAGAAAAAGTATCAAGTATGTTTTCAGAAGATTTAATGGTTAAACATTATATTAATCTTTACGAGAAAAAACTCGTTGAGTATAAGACAAAAGCCAAATATGACTAATCTGAGAAAATACCTAAATAGGAAAATCGACAGTCTTAAGATTAAATTTTCACCGAATTCCCTTACCTCTCGACACAAGCAATCAGTTGGCAAATGGAAGAGAGACCGCGAAGAAGTAAAGAGATACTTATATGAACTCGGCAATGATTCTTTAGTCTTTGATTTGGGAGGATATGAAGGTCAGTGGAGCAGTGACCTCTATTCACGCTACCGTTGCAAAATCTTGATCTTTGAGCCAGTCAAAGATTTCGCGGAGAGAATAAAAAAAAGATTCAGCGCTAATCCAGATATTACCCTTTATCAATTTGGACTCTCAAATAAATCTGGAGAACTTAATATATCTCTCGACCACAATTCTTCCTCGGTTTTTACCGAAGGTTCTTCAAAGGAAAAAGTGAAGATGGTAAGAGCCAGAGAATTTTTCACGGAACATCATATCCACACGATTGACTTGATGAAAATTAATATTGAAGGGGGAGAGTACGATCTTCTTGATGATCTCATTGCGTCGAACATGATAGGGAACATTAAAAATATCCAAGTGCAATTTCACATATTCGTTCCTCATGCGGAAGAACGGATGAAGATGATACAGAAGGAACTGTCAAAATCGCACCACCTCTCCTATCAGTACCCTTTCGTATGGGAAAACTGGGAAAAAAACCAACTCTCATGATCATCACTCAATTCAAGGGCAGAATAGGAAATCAACTATTTCAATACGCGGCCGCCAAAAAATTCGCGATTGATGGAGAAACCGATCTAAAGTTCGATATGTCAAACTATGAGAGAGGTCCCGGCTACGTTCTGGATTATTTTCACATCCCTCAAAACATAGCCACAGAGAAAGAAATCAACAAGTTTAAAGGAAAAAAACTTTCTTCATACTTCGATAAGTTTTTGCCTCACTATAAAAGAAAACTTGTGCACGAAAGAAACGGCAGGTTTGACAAGAAACTTGTTGGACTAAAGAGAAAAGACATGTATGTTCGTGGTTATTTTCAAAGTGAAAAATATTTCAAGCCGATAGAAAATATTATCCGCCAAGAATTTAAGCTAAAAAAAATTGATGAGGAAAAATTGAGTCCTTTTTTATCGCCTATTCATAAATCCAATTCAGTATCCCTTCATATCAGGCGAACCGACTTTCTCTCCGACAAGCACAAAAAAATATACGAGCAAATCCAATTGGATTACTACGATAAGGCAATTGGTAAAATCGGAGAGACCAATAATAAGCTTAATCTATTTATTTTTTCCGACGATATTGAATGGGTCAAGGAAAATCTCAAAATCCCCCCCGGCATCCAAACGTACTTTGTATCGGGCAATGGACTTGCGGACCTGGAAGAATTTTTTCTCATGAGCCAGTGCAGGCACAATATTACAGCAAACAGCACATTTAGCTGGTGGGCCGCTTGGCTCAATGAATATCCAAATAAAATAGTAATCACTCCAAAAAAATGGTTCGTGGAAGAAAATATGGGAGAAGCTGATCTAATACCGCCAGAATGGATAAAGATATGACTAAACCGAAAATAACGGTTCTGATGCCAGTCTACAACGGCGAGACATACCTAGGAGATGCGATCGAGAGCATCCTTGGTCAGACATATCTCAATTTTGAATTTCTAATTATTGACGATGGCTCAACTGATCGTTCGGCAGAGATAATACGGTCGTATATCGACCCTCGCATCTTTGTTTTGTCTAATGCTGAAAATCGCGGACTCGTCTATAGTTTGAATCGCGGGCTCCAAAACGCAAAAGGTAAATATGTTGCACGCATGGATAGTGACGACATTTGCGTACCCGAGCGCCTCGAAAAACAGATAACATTCATGGAAAAACATCCGGACATTGGGATATGCGGCACATGGATAAAAACTATCGGAGAAAAAGGCGGATACACTCATAAATACCTTACTGACCATGATGATATAAAAGCAAATTTGCTGTTTAACACCTCTTTTGCGCATCCGACAGTCATGATTAGAAAGTCTGTATTGGAAGAGAATGATTTACGTTATGATGAGGCAGACAAATTCTACTTTGAGGACTACAGTCTATGGATAAAGATGTCGCGAGTAACCAAAATAGCCAACATTCCTGAAGTGCTTCTCTTATATCGTGTTCACAAAAAGAGTAGTAGCCAGATAAATGCACTTCAAAACAGATTTGGAGCAGACAATTTGAGGCGAGAGCAACTCCTCGCCTTGGGTATGAATCCGTCTCCCGAAGAGGTTATCCTGCATAATTCTCTGTGGGGAAAAGAACAAGAAAGTATTGCGGATTTTTTAAAAAAAGAAGAAGCATGGTTATTAAAAATACTGTTGGCGAACAAAAAGACTCTGATGTATTCACAATCATCGCTTGAAAAGGTGATTTTTAAGCGTTGGAGAACGATATGCGGGTTCAATACTTCAGATGGCTTGGCTGTTTGGAAGAAATTTATCGCGTCACCGCTCTATGATTTTGGGGGTAAGAAAAGATACATTGATTCGCTGAAAATATTCTTAAAGAGTCTGATTAGGAAATGATTGACCCTTTACGAGAGAAGCGACAGCTCTCGCTTTTGCCTCCCACGTAAAATTCCCAATATCGAAAACATTTTTTTTCCTTGAACGGAGAGCGGTTTCCAAGGCCCTCGTCAGAGATTCTGGGTCACCTGGAACAAATGGCGTACCGAAATTTTTTAAAACCTCACCAATGATTTCCAAATCCGAATAGACTATAGGTGTGCCACTCGCCATATATTCATAGACCTTCATCGGGAATCCATAGTCGGCAAAATGAGGAGTATCGGGATACGGTATGACGAGGACATCCAATGCCTTTTCGTAGAGAGCTACTTTCTCATATTCTTGCCGGGAAACGAAAAGGCATCTGTCTTGAACCCCTTGTGACTCTGCGTACTCCAAGTATTCTTTGATTTCTTCGCCCGTTCCTCCGACGAAAACGTAAGTTATCGGCATTTTTGCAAAGCGAATGCTCTCTATCATCGTCCCTATTCCCTTTTCCATTCCAATAGTTTTAAACAGCCCTACATAACCCACAAGAAAACCGTCAACGGGCAGATGCAGTTCTCTTCTCAAATCCGCCTGGGCTCTCGATTCTATTGCCTTGAATAGATTTGGGTCAACTCCTCCACGAACAGTGAATATTTTTTTCGCGACCATCGGAAACTTGGATGTAATAATATTTCTAAGCCTGTCCGATGTCGTGACGAGAATATCGCTCCCCTTTGCTACAAGACTATCCTTCCAGGAATCTGTCATCATGTGCCAATCGGAGCAGATTTTATATTTAAAGCGAAGTATCCTTTTTACCCAGACGAGTACAGTAATCAAATTGAAATCATTTGCTATAAAGACACAGTCCTTTTGATTTCCCGAAAAACGAAAACGTATGAGCCAGAAAAGAAAAGAGAGCGTGGTGCTTCCTTTCGCGAGCAATTCTATAGTCGGTATCCCCAAAAGGTCGGCACCCCGTCGGTTCACGATAAGCTGAAAATCAGAACCAGTTGTAATAAAACCTTTGGACAATTCTCTGATGTAGATGTGGTCAGCAGTAGTCGCGGGATATGACTTGGCTGTGGTGTAAAATATGCGCATGACATTATTTTTTCGCCTCAAAATAGTAGCCTAGTGGCATAAATTTTTGCGACATCTTGTTATTTGGTTTGATAAAAGCGAGAGTGCGGTCGCAAATTCTGAAAAGTGGCATTACCAATCGAGCCAACCAGTTCCAACGAATAAACCCGAGCAAATTATGATATATGACGCTGAAAGCCCCGCTTCCCAATTCTGCAACTGTGATGGAGGTAAAACCCGCATCAGAAAAAATCCTTTCCAATGCCGAACGAGTATATCGAAAATAATCATTTGGAGACCCGTGAACATTAAACATAAAGGGAACTACCCCCGCCACCATGCCGTTGCTCTTCAAAACCCTGTGAGATTCTGATACCGCAGATTTGTAATCATAAAGATGCTCCAAAAGATTCACAAATAATACGCAGTCAAATGAAGAGTCGGGATAGGGCCATTTTTTTTGCGCATCGAATTGGACGTCAATACCATAGGATGGGTCAATATTCCCAGTTATGATCGTATGACTGCCACCGATAAGCTCGTGGTAACCTGACTTTTTCGAACCTCCGACATCCAAAATCTTGCCATTTATGTGAAGATTAGCCAAAGCTCGTAATTCCTCAACTCTTAAAAATGATTTTGTTTTCATATCACCTCTTTAATCCGATTTCTTCCTCAAAACAAGAAAATACTCCCGTCGGAAAATTGGAGTGAAGTGTCCAAGAGTGAAAGATAAGAAATACGCCACCTTGCTCTTGAACATATCGCCAATATAGAAAAGTCCCACAGGTTCAAAATTCCTGATACCCTCGAATTCTTCTCGACTCTCTGGCCGCAAAAGCTTCAGCACTGCCGCCGGAGGATACGGCCTCACATGGCCAAATGTATCCCAAAATTTCCTAGTCTCAACTTCTGAACTTAAGACCAAACAACCACCAAGCTTGAGAACACGAGCGGTCTCATTGAGCATTGCATTAGCTGTAGTTGAATTGAGATGTTCTATCACGTTATGACAATGGGCCATTTCAAATTCCCCATCTTCAAATGGTATCGCCTGACCTGTAGCTGAAATCACTTTGAACCCTTGTCCCTTGAGCTTTTCGATGACTCGACGATTTGGATCAAAGCCAGTGATAAGCTCCTTGTCATGCTTAAGAAATTCACCTTCACCGCACCCTACATCGAGCGTTTTTTTGCCCTTGAAATAGAATTCGTAAATAAAACTCTTCCCAGCCAATCGGGACTGAAGCATGTTCCAGTAGCTAGGAGCATAATTTTTTTTCATATAATTTGTTTTGATATCTTTACACCGAGATGTTCCAAACTATGATTTTCTTCCACAAAATATCGAAGTCTTTTGCCATAGACATCTCGGTCAAAATGAGAAAGAGTCAAGAAACGCGAGAGCTGACGGGTCAAATCTTCAGTATCGTTTTCAATAAATATATGTTCTGGATCCAACTGCAAAGCTAGATCCATATTGCATGTAAGCGCAACTGTCTCGCACGCCATTGCTTCAAAGATCGTCTTATCGAGCATACCACTTATACTAAGATTAACAAATATATCATAGCGTGAAAATACCTCGGGAGCTTCATTATTCGGAATGCCGGCATGCAATGTTACTGAATCATCGAGTCCGAGTTCTTTGACTCGTGTCTTCAGATTTTCAAGATACTGAACATCTTTAGCCAGTGCGTCTCCATATATTGAGGCGGTAAATTGTATGCCTTGCTTGCCCAAGAGACCGATTGCCTCAACAAATAAATGAATCCTTTTTGAAGGTGAAATGCGCCCGAGGGATAGAATTGAGCGAGGAATGCGAGACACTTTTGGATCTGGTTTGAAATAATCGGTATCGACACCTACAGGCATCAAGACAGTTTTCTTGTATTTCGCGGTGTAGGAATATTTAGACGTGCAGAATACTTTGTTGCAAAAAAAAGCGGCGATATCAGTCATGATACTCCCAGCATAGTGGTTTCTCCACATGAATATCTTTTTACCCCACATCTTAAAGAGAGGCCCTCCCAGAATTGAGTACTCCTGATTTTGGTGGATAAAGACCCTGTCATAGTGCGCGCGCTCTCGCCAGATATATCTGTAGAATTTACGGATATACTTAATCCTCGATGGAAACGATTCCTTGCCGAGCGAGAGCACACGGACATTCGGAGGTAAAGAATGCCTGCCTTCATAAAGACAAATAACGATAACCTGTTCAAAATGCTTCGCCAATTCTGCAATCCATCGATGAAAGAAGCTAAACACGGAGTCATCGAGGTCTACTTTTTGAGCAAGGATAAGAAGATTCATTTTATTTTTTGTGATTATCAACTGCTGATTGCCAGGATGCAAGTAACAAGCCGTCGTTTTCTGATTTGCTCATGTAGGACAATGCATCCCGATTCGCATTCGCCCCCATGTCGCGGGCAAACTGTCTGTCGGAATAATAACGCGTGAGTGCATTGGAAATAGCAACGGGGTCACGAACCGGCACCACCAAACCATTTTTCTCATGAACGAGAAATTCGCCCGCGCATCCGACATCGGTCATGATAATCGGCTTCCCGAGTGATGCCGCTTCTATTACAGTCATTCCCCACCCTTCATAATCAGATGACAATAGGAATGCGTCGCAACTCTTCATGCAGGAGGCAAAATCGCCAACCCATGCTCCAACGATTATAGAGCTCTCCAGACCTTTTGCGTTGACGATTCCTTTGATCTCATTTTGGAGTGGTCCGCTACCTGCGATTACCAATCCCGCATTCTGATGATTTTTTCTGAATTGTTCGAAAGCCTCGATCGCCAGAGGAATATTTTTCTGCTCAACGAATCGGCAGGCAATCAGCACAATAAAATCAAATCTGGGGAATGATGAGTGCAGATCGACGGTCACTGGGGTGTTCTGTAACTTCCTAGCTTCAACAAAGATAGGAGCGATGATGATTTTGTACACCGGAATACGAAGCTCTTTCACCATATAGTCGGCGATCTTTTTTGATACCACTCGGATCGAATTGGCGCGACGAAGTACGAACGGAGCGATCTTCGCTTGGATGTTTTGGCGCCACGACTCGGACCTGAAATACGAGCTAAAAAAATCAATATGCACATGGACATTGAGTGGCCTTCTCGAAATCAGCGATGCGACCCAACCAATCACGCCGAGCTCGAAAGGATCCTGGGTCATTATAACGGTCTCGGGTGTACTATAATTTCTCGAACGATATACCGCCTTCAATGTAGAGATTAGTTTGTTTCCGGACACCGCATGGACACGTACATTATTTTTTAGAATGACCTCGGCCTCTGCTCCCGCTCCGAGGAGAATGATTTCTATCCCGTCGACTAGTGCACCAAATCGCTCCATGCGCAATCGCACGGTACTGCTTTCCTGCAACAGGTTACGGTCGATCGAAATTATTATCAATTTCATTTTATTTCGCATCTAATGAGACACCACCAGCCACACACCGATTAAAGATTTCTTCCAGTAGATCGACCATCCACGCACGAGAAAACTTTTCCGCTTTTGTCTGGGCATTTTTTGAGAGCATCCCAGCATATCCCGGATCAGTCGAGATCCGTTCGACAAAATCCGCAAATGCCGCATCATCCCGAGGATCTATGAGAACTCCGTCTTTCCCGTCCTCGATAATTTCCGGCAAGCTGCCGATATTCGTGGCAATAACCGGAATCCCGACATGCATTGCCTCGATGACCTGGAATGAGAAACTTTCGAACGTTGAAAGTAACGCAAAAATATGGGCGCGGTAAATGCTGGCGAAAAGTTCTTTGCGTGGCATATTTCCAATGAAGTCTACCCTATCTCCTACTCCACACTTTTGTACAAGCTCCTTCAAGCGAGCCTCATCGGGCCCCTCGCCAGCGATAAGAAGGCGCCAACCTTGCAAACGTGACAAGAGACTGATCAGGGTATCAAAGCCCTTCCATGGCACCAATCGTCCTGCAGTGATGATCGTTTTTTGAGGAAACTTTGCATCTTTTTTGAACTCGAATGCGAGGTCAATTCCATTATAGACGGTTACGACTTCCTTAATTCCATTACTCCAATCGCTCACAACATCGCTAAAATATCTGCTGGGAGCAATTACGACATCTGCATGTCGAACCGAAAATTTCTGAAGCCACCGCAAGAACTCCACAGAGCTTCCATATCTTTTATTTTGGAATTCATCTATATCGTCTTTGACACCATATCGTTGTCGCGACTGCTCCCATGCATAGTCGCCAGCGACTCGCAAAACAAGTTTTTTGCGGGTAAGCGATGCCGCCAAGAGTGCCGGAATTCCGGTGCTGACCGGATCCTGGGTGAAGATTATCTCTGCGCCTGACGAACTAGAAATTATTTTAAAAAAATAGACGATGTGTCGGAGAACCTTCGGGTATTTGCGAACCATTCTAAAAGGTAGGACGTCGACTTCAATCCCTCTCTTCGGCAATTCTTCCGAGAGAATCCGCGCGTATGTGGCCGGCCCGCCAATTTCGGGAGGATAGATGCCGGTGGCGATAAGAATTTTCATGAGATAAGTGTAGCATCCTGTGGCTGATTTTGGTAAATTTTCATGCCCTACTAGTATAATTTTTCCTTCCAGGTTTTGGGGGTAAGTTTGTGGGAAAGCTCTAATTCGCTCAAGTACACGAACTTTTGCGGACCCATTTCCTTTGCCCATTCAATCATGTTTCGCACACCTCCCCTAAGATCCGTCTCCGACTTGAACCCCAGAAACTTTCTTGCTTCGTCGTGATTACAATATGCGTATTTTACCTCATAGGGCCGGTCCGGGAGATGGAGGGGCTTGCATTTTGAAGGAATTTTCTTCCCTTCAAAAAATTCTTCGAGAACTACATCGCTCAATGTGTTGAGCGTTACCGGTTTATCAGAACCCAAATTAAAAACCTTTCCTTCGCACGAAGACAAAAATGCCGACTTTGCCATGTAGGGTATCACATCCTCAATCGCAGAATAAGCCCTTTTCTGATTACCACCGTAAATGTAATAGGGCTTCCCGTGAAGAAGCTGATTGATAAAAATTCCAATCACGTTTCGATACGGGTCGGAAAGATTTTGCCTAGAACCATACACATTGTGCGGACGAATGATTACATATGAAAAACCGTACACTTTTGAGAGCGAGCGAGTGACGGACTCCATGGCGTATTTAGAAATTCCGTACACGCTCTCCGGCCGAGGCAAAACATTTTCCCGAAAAGGCACTTGTCCTTCTCCATAGACACTCATCGAGCTCGTCAATATCATTTTCTTAAGATTGTGCCTTATCGCGGGAACGAGGAGATTCAAATAGCTCGAGTAGTTTCGGTCAGAAGCCGAAAAAGGCGTGAACTGGCTCCTGCCTTCGTGAGCGTCAGCCGCAAGGTGGAAAATTATCTCCGGTTTGAGCTTCTCTATTACTTTTCTCGTTGCATTTCTGTCACGCAGGTCGAGCTTAATGAACCTTTTTTTGTCCGAAACATTTCTCATGAATCCTCCAGACAAATCATCAACCCCATACACATCGTGCCCTTCCTCCAAAAGCAAATCGAAAAGGTGGCTCCCCATAAAGCCCGCTGAACCGGTGACAAGAATTCTGTTTTTTTTAGTCTTCATCCCACTTTTGACTTATTCTTCCTCTTTACTTTTTACTTTAAGTCGAAAATTTTATTTAGCTTCGCTATAAAAATCTTTCGACATGATTTTTGTGGTGCAAAAATCAACTTCTCACTTACTCCCCATACACTTCCCTCAAAAGTTCAATATCTTTCGCCGTGCTTTTCAAAAGTTCTATATTCTTTTTTTCCAATTCTCGAAGCACTCTGCCACTTTGAACACTTTTCATAGTATCGTCATGAAAGCTGGCAAACGCCGAAAAATCTTTGATGAAACAATGTCCTCCCGCGCCCCTTCCCTTGCCATGAATAGGGTCGAGGTGACTCTCACCAATGCGCGGGTCTTTTCCCATCGCTTCCTGAATTACCTTCCATGAAATTCCGAGCTCTCGCGCTAAATCGTACAAAATATTCGTGTACACCACTTTCGTAAAGAGAAAACAATTTCCCGCATACTTGATAAACTCCGCTTCTCTTGCGCTACAAATTGTAGAGTATGGCGCTTGGGGCAATACCGAAAGCACCTTCCTCGCAACAGCTCTCCCCGCCTTTGTGTCTTTTGGAATTCCCACAATATTTCTCCTCGGGTTTTCCGCGTCAAACGCCGCAGACACTTCCCTTAAAAATTCAGGTGAATGGACAATTGAAATACGGGGAAACTTTTTTTGCAACGCCTCTGTGCGCCCGGGCAACAAGCTCGATTTAATGACTGCGATTTTCCCCTGTCCCACCAAGGGTAAAACGGACTGGACAATAGAGTCACTGAAACCTTTAGGAGTGGTCGGAGTCGGAACGGCAATAAACACTATGTCGCACTTCCCTATTTCTTTTTTATTACCGATATAAGGCTCTTCTTTTGCATAACGAACCACTTCATATCCCCTTTTTTCAAAATCGTCCGCGTAGTGCTTTCCAATCCAGCCTTGCCCGATAAAGCCGATGGCGAGGCCTTTTTTCGTTTTCATAAGTCATTATAGTATAGCAAAACCCGCGTTTTAACCAGATGTGAGAGATTTATTCCTGATTCATTTTGTAAATAATGTATCGCATGAGACGGTGGAAAACAAAGCCCGCTCCGAGAAAAAGAATTGTGAAGAAAATGATTTTAAATTCGTAGTGCCGAATTTTTCCCAAGAAGGTTTCGAGCAAAGCGCCAAATTCGTAGCCGACGAACCCTATCCCTATTGCCCAAATAATTGAGCCTGCCGCATCCCAGAGTATAAACACGCGAGTGGGAAGCGATGACATACCTAGCGAAAAAGGGATAACATGCCGAAAACCGTACATAAATCGCATACCGAAGGCAATGAGGATGCGGTGTTTTTCGATGAGCTTTCTCGGCTTCACCATTCTATTTTTTATTCTTGGATAGACATTTATTATTCTTTCGCCACGGTATTTCCCAAGAAGAAACAGCGAAAGATCCCCGACAAACGCGCCGAGAAACGCAAAAAGAAAAACTAAGGACAGTGACAGATATCCTTCTTGCGAAGCCAGGCCTCCGAGCACAAGAACAGTCTCGCCCTCAAATACTGCGCCCAAAAAAACAGCGAGGTATCCGTAGGTTGCTATTAGCGTGGCGAGGGTCATATAAGTTGCTACGAAATACGAAAAAAAAGGAAATTGGCAGAATCTGATTCTGTCATCCCCGCGAAGGCGGGGATCCAGATTAATCTAGATTCCCGTCTCCACGGGAATGACAAAAAAATCATAAATGCTTATTTTTCCGAAACAGAAACTTTTTTTATTACGACATCGGAAATAGGCTTGTCAGCAGAACCAGTTTCCACTTTTCCGATTGCGTCAACAACATCCTGCCCTGAAACAACTTTTCCGAAAATCGTGTAGAGGTTGGGCAAGGGATAGTCGGCGAGCATGATAAAAAATTGACTGCCGTTCGTATTTGCGCCAGCGTTCGCCATCGCCACCACGCCTTTTTTATACCCATTTTTGAACGATTCAGACAGAGGATTTAGTTCATCCGCAAATTTGTAGCCGGGACCGCCTCTGCCTGTACCCGTCGGATCTCCTCCCTGAATCATGAACCCAGGGATCACGCGATGAAAAATTACATTTTCATAGTATCCCCTTCCGGCCAAATCAATAAAATTTGCCACTGTCTTCGGGGCATCCTTGTCGTATGTCTCAAATACTATTTTTCCGAAATTGGTTTCTAGAGTTATCATATGCATAAAATTGTTAACAGTTTTTAATGAGCTTGCGCTCGTTGTGGCCTGCCCGTCTGATAGGGCCTGCCCGTCTGATAGGGCTTGCCCGGTCCCTAAAACGCTCTCTGCGGGCTTTTGCATTTCTGACACATCTGGAGCACGATATCCTTCGCTCACTGAATTCTGTATCTTGATATCTTCTTTCACCCCGCCGTTTAGAGAGACGAAAAAAATAATCGCGGCAATAACCGCCACTCCGATACCTATTGAAATAATGGCATTTTTACTCATCTTTTTACTTTTCTAGAATATCCATCATAGTGTAGCAAAAAAGAAGAAAATAGAAAAATGTTGTTACTTTTCCTTGATTATAGAATAGAGCACATCTTCCATTTCAAAAAACTCTTTCGAGCGGGCGTCGCGCGGACGGGCAAGTACGTTCTCGACGATTTTTTTAATTCCACCCGGGTGATGTGTCAAAACAGCAATCCTATCGGCAAGCTCAATAGCTTCAGTGATATTATGACTCACCATAACAACCGTAGTATCGCGAGCTCTCCACAATTGAAGCAGTTCGAGTCGAAGCTCTTTTGCGGTAAAGAAATCGAGCTCGGAGAAAGGCTCGTCCAAAAAAATGAGCTTTGGCTCGGTGATAAAAGCGCGGGCAAGTCCAACCCTCTGCTTCATTCCTCCGGAAAGTTCGCGCGGAAATGCCCTCGTGAATTTTTCAAGATTAAATTCTTTGAGCTCCTTTCTCACCATTTCATCTCTCTTCGATATCGCGATACCCCGTCCAATGAGGCCGATCTCGATATTCTCTGCCACGGTGAGCCACGGGAGAAGCGCGGAATCTTGAAATACAAAATTGATGTCGCGGGGTGTAAGCCCTTCATAAGAAACAGAACCCGAGGTTTGCGCTTCGAGCTTGCTCATGATGCGAAGCAGAGTGGATTTCCCGGAGCCAGACGGCCCGAGCAGGACGAAAAATTCTCCTCTTGTTATGTCGAGCGAAATTTGAGAAAGCACATGGACTTCGCGCCGACCGCGGTCTTTGAATGTTTTGCTGATGTTTTCTGTTTTAATGATGGTGTTCATTTTGTTTATCACTGATGGCTTCCGTGCTACTCCTCTGTAATGTGATGACTCCAATCAAGAAGGGGTAGCCAGATAATCTTATTAATTGCAAAAATAACCGTCAAAAACACTATGATTCCAAGAAGGGTTACCTCGGCATTCCCTCCGAATGAATTGAAGAAATTACCCAGCCCCGAACGCGTCCCCACGATTATTTCCGTCGCCACCAAGGCCTCCCAACCATCGCCCAAGCCGATGATGGTTCCTGTCACGAGAGCCGGTGTTGTAACCGGTATCAAAAAGAGCCTCATATAATCAAACCTGCGAATGCCCGAAAGAGACACTACTTCCACCCAGTCGTGACGCAACTGTCGGAGAGAGCTCAAGATGGAGAAAAAAATTGGCCAGATTATCGACAAAATCAAAAAGAAAATTACCGTGCTTCCCTTTGCTCCGAGATAGAGAACAGCGATGGGGAGCGCGGCGGAAGTCGGAAAACTTTGAAGCAGGTCGAAAACCGGAAGCGCAACCGTTCCTCGCCTGCCTTTATAAAAAAGAACCGCCAACGTCCAGCCTAAGATAATCGAAACCAAAGCGGCAATACCTATCCTCCACAATGAAACGGAAAGATTCGCAAGAACGCTCGGCAAAGTTATGTTCGCAACATACGAAAAAAAGAGCAGAGTAAAAAACGGGATAAGCAAAATTCCCAAAATAGCTACAATATGCTTTCGAGATCTCGCGGTTGAGAAAGGATGATATGTTCGCGTACTTCGCATAGATAATAATTATTGTATCATAACTTTTTTTTCCTCGTATTCTGCTCTCGATTGCAAACAGGCTCTTAGAAAATTTTAAAAAACGGACGGGCGAATCATTATGAAAATGCCGAAAGAGCTATAATGCCTCCGATCGCGAGAATTACCCCAATAATCTGATGGTGGCGCAATTTCTCCCGATTTACAAATATTCCAAGAAGAACAGCGAGAACAATGTAGCTCTCGCTTACTGCCATGGCAATAGAAATTGGAATAAACGTAGTCGAAAACGCATACGCAACCCATGCCCCGTTGTCCAAAATGCTCTGCCCGAGAATGAGCCTCGGGTGGGCTTTGAAATCCTTAAAGATAGTTTTAAATTCTCCTCGATACAAAAGATACAGCGCGCACACGAATGCAGCCAGTGTATGAGTAAACCAGATGGTCATAATCGGACTGATTCCCCTGCTCGAAATTCCAACAAGAAAAGTAGTGAGTCCAAGGGCAATTGCCGCAATACCAGCAAAGATAACTCCCTTTTCGAATATTCTTTTGTGATACGCAAGATGTGTGTGGTGAATGGTGATTGCAAGAATAATTCCGATGAAAACAATCGCGATGAGCAGAATCTGGACAAGCGACAACTGTTCTCTTCCCAAAGTCATGGCCAAGCCAACCGTAATGGGGAGCTCGATGCCAAGCAGTGGTTCTACAATGGCCATCTTGCCCAGCCGTAGCCCTTCAAAATTGAAAATCGCCCCAAAGACGACCACAACGCCTATGAGGGTAAGGAAAATCAGACTGCTCCCGTCGAGTGCTGAAATTTCATTTACGACAAATGGAAAGAGCGCGATTGTGCCTATGATGCCGATGAAAAAAAGAGCCTTGGAGGAGCTTAGAGTTCGAACAGTTTTTTGAATAAAAAAATCTCCAAAACCCCAGCAAACAAGGGCGGTGAGCGCGAAAACGATTCCAGTTTGGTAGAAGGTCATGGAAAAAGTAAAAAGTGTAAAGTAAAATTATATCACGAAAAATCCAAACGTTTTTTAGTTTGATTTTAAGTTATTGACTCTAGTTCCCTCGCTTTAATAATTAACACCCAGTGTTAATTCATTAGTGACCATTTGGTGTTGAGTAATTCGAGACAATGTGATAGTTTGTGATTCAGATGTTCCTCCCAAAGCATCGCGACAAACGACAACAATTAAGCGGCCAGGAACCGTTTTCTTAGGCACGAAGCCTTTTTGTCAATTCCGATGGGAAAAAAGAAAAATACAGTATGAACACGCTTACATTGGCGACCCTTGCAAGAAAAAAAAAGCAAGATAGATCTATCCTCATCAAGATGGTGGGGAGATGGAACGAGAAAAACTTCCACTACGTCTTTGGAGATCCGATATTCTGCGCACTCGAGCTGAGGCCGATTCTTCTCGCAACCTTTCTCATTCCTATATTTGGATGGATTGTGGGGGGGGTTTTTTTGTATCCATTTCCGATTGCAATTATCCTTGTGGGTTTCCTTTCCACAACTCTCGGTTTGCTACTCGCGCCTCTCACCGCTTGGCTAGATGGCCGCCATCATCCGTTTCAACATCACATTTGGATGTGGCAGAGGGTCCAAAAGTTTTGCAGGTCGATATCGCTATTGGAGCAAAAGGCAGGAACGTTTAATCTTGATTGGTCAACCGAGAAGATTGCCAATACGGCCACGGCCATCCTAAAGGATAAGGCCAGAGAGGTGAAGACGGCTGAGCAAAAGCTTGCGGAATTCATTAAGACTCACGAAAATGATTTAACATGGGAAAGACCGTATTCTAAACCCAAGGAATCGGAATTGCGCGATGCTGAAAAAGCCAAGAGGGACGAATTCAAGCGCTTGTACCACAAATGGATGTTTCCTATTGCTGACATCTCTGAAAACCACGCGATGTTTTTTGAAGACATGCCTCAAGTTGTGCGAGCATAACTGCGATGGTCCGACGTCTGCATTTTCATCCCTGCGCATTCCGCGGGGATTTTATTTTGACAATTATGAAAATGCCAATATGAAATGAAGTTGCGAATAGTATGTAGAAAGTAGGCATTAGAAATTTTAGTCATTTCACGAAAAATCCGATGTTTTCCACAGATGCATTTTTTGTTTTTTGAAAAAAGATGGTAAGATTGTTCTCGGCATTCATTCTAATGTTTTGAATTGAGTGCAGATTTATCAGCAGAATTTTTTGCACTCATGAGTAAAATTCTTTTTGTTATTCTCGCGCCCATCTATGCGCCTATGGCACTTTTTTTAGGACTTACTTTTGATTGGTGGATGGAACTTTGGGATTAACGCAGTCTTATCAAGCGAACCTCTTTGTAGGGAATAAAATGTTTCTCGGCGTATTTCCAAGCCAAAAAAGCAGATTAGGTTGTTCTAACCAGCTTTTTAAACAATAAAATGACTACGACTAGGTGAGATGCTTGGAAACAAGCTTCGTCATTTCAAACATATTCACTACCGCCTTCCCTCCGAATACCTTTTTCAAAGCCTCGTCGGCAATGATGTTTCTCTTATTTTTCGGATCCTGAAGATTCTTGCTCTTGATGTAGACCCAGAGCTTCTTTACCACCTCGCTTCGAGGCATCGGCCCAGCACCTACCACCACAGCTAAATCGGCGCTCACCGTCATCGGCTTCATAAATGCGGAATTCACTTTTGCCATATATTATTTGCCCGTCAAAATTTTCTCAAAGAAAATGTTGACGAAAGTTATCTATTAATAAATCGTTACTTAAGTATAGCACTTATCTTAAAAAAGACACCAATGTACAGTTGCCCTTATAAGGTGATAGTCTTCATGAATCGGGATGACAACGGGTAACTAAAAAGTTATCCACATTCTAAGTCTATTCAGGTAATCACATCAATGATAAAATACTTTTATTAGTAGTAAGATAACGTACTATTTATGGAATCAAACGTGCAAAATGTAAATTTCACGCCATCCACTAAAAAAAGGAGGACTTGGCCTTTGATCGTAGGTATCTTAGGTGGCATTGTCCTTCTGATCGTTGTCATTATCGGGGGTGCTTTGTGGATGACAAACGCTTCTGCAAAGGTAGCCACGGATTTTATGAATTCCATCATCAGTCATAACATCACTCATGCATATGAGCTCGTTTCTCCTGAACTCAAAGAGGGCAAGGACGAGGCATCGTTTGAAGAATTTGTGCAAGGTGACTCAGTATTTTCTAAAGCCAATCATTATGAAATAAGTGGACGAGAAGTGCAGAATAATGTAGCCCAAATTACCGGGATCGTTAGCACTTCTGACGCTCAAACTTACGATATTAGTATTGTACTAGAAAAATCTAGCGGTAACTGGCTTGTCTCTGGGTGGGATATTAGGTGAGCCTAATAATTTTTCTTTTCACGATGTACGCACCATTGCCTCTTAATTTTAGTCCGAAGAAAAAGCGGGAGTTTGATAAAAAAACGATGAACTAAATAGTATAGCCTACTGCCCAAAGAATCATTCTGTATTGGGTAAAGATGTTAAGACTTTTCCCGAAATAGTCTGGCGGAGTTAATGAGTGGGAAAAAGTCGCTCACAAAGTTGTAAAATGCCGCCAATGCAGGACCGAGAACCCCGGTGAACACCAGCGCAAAGCCGATTACATTCGACGCAAACCAAATAATCATATCCCACCTAATAACCGACATAACTTTTCGGCTATAAGAAATCGTGTCCGGCAGGCGGGATAAATCATCGTTTAAAATCACCACGTCGGCGGCTTCTACCGACACGGCCGCTCCACCCGAACCCATTGCAATCCCTACATCTGCCCTAGCAAGAGCGGCAGCATCGTTTATTCCGTCGCCCACCATCGCCACAGGTCCCCCGCCAATAAGTTTTTCAAGTTCCCGAAGTTTTTCCTCCGGCTTCATTTCCGCGAGAACCTTGTCGATGCCGATCGCCCGAGCAATAGCGCCTGCAACCAATTTGTTGTCCCCTGTAAACATCTGGATATTATCCACGCCTAAACTCTGCAAATCAGCAATGCTCTCCCGCGCTTCAGGTCGGGGCATGTCACCCATTGAAAGGTATCCCCAGATTTTGCCGTTTCGAAATACAATCGCCCACGTTTTATCGCTCCCCTCAATCTTTTTCTTAATGCGAGACTTTTCCTCTTCGCTAAGAGCGATAGCAAGGTCAGAAATAATGCTGAAATCCCCAATCGCAATCGCCTCTCCCTTGACACGAGCCGTAACACCGCTTCCCTTATACACCTTGAATTCCTCGGGGTCGGGAAAATCGCTCCCATGTTTTATCGCTTCCTTAAAAATCGTCCTGCCGATAGGGTGCTCGGAAAACTTCTCTGTTACTCCTACCGCGCGCCAAAAATCGTCTGTGGAAATGCCCGGTTCGATCTCTATATCTTTAAGCTCAAACGAGCCATAGGTCAAAGTCCCGGTTTTATCGATAACAAGCGTCTTCAGTTTGCTTAATGTCTCTATCCACTCCCCTCCTTTCACAACCACACCGCGCTTGGCGGACCTGCCGAGAGCCGCCGTAATTGCAAGCGGTATGGCGACAGCCATGTCGTCGGCGCACGCTACCAAAAAAAGCGCGGCAGTCATCTCAATATTTCGAGTTATGACATAAGTGCCAATTCCCAGCGCGAGAACGATGGGAAGAAAAATCGTCGCAAATCTATCCGCCAATTGTTCCGAATGAGATTTCTTTTTCGCCGCATCGGCAACAAGCGCGGCCATGCGTTCAATCGTAGAATCTTTTCCGACCCGTGTCGCCCGAATTTTTATTAACCCCGATTCGTTGACCGTGGCGCTCAATACTTGATCGCCCACAACTTTCTCTACCGGCATTGATTCTCCGGTCACTGATGACTCATTTACAAGAGCTTTGCCAAATATCGTAATACCGTCCACGGGCACTCGGGACCCTTCTTTTATAAGGAGCGTATCCCCCATCGAAATAGCGTCAGTCGGAATCTCCTCGGTATCGGCTCCTTTTTCCCTTAGCGCAGTCTGCGGTTTTAATTTAAAGAGTTCCTCGAGGGTTCGCCGGGTGCGCGACTCCGTATAGGCATTCAACATTCGAGCAAAAGCAAGCATGAGAATAATAAACGTTGCGGAATTCACGTCGCCATAGGCGAATGCCGCGCAAATGGCAAAGATATTGAACGAATCGATGCTAATGCGCGCCTTAAGCGTCGACTGGACGGCACCAATGAGCGTAGGCAGAGCGCCTAAAACCACTACCGGCCACAAAAAGTAAATCGCGGGAGGAAATAGAATTTTCACCAAAAAGGCGATGACTATTGCAATCACCAAGGCAAAATCCATTTTCGTATTTACGTGCGCGTGGTTCATTGGGTGTTTCGCTCATTTGCATTATAGCAGAGGCAAAAAAGAAATCACACAAAATACAAAGGAGTCCCCCTTAAATAGCCCGACAGCAACCATGCAAAATAAAATAGTGCTCGTCCTATCCCCGTAGCAGAGCTAGCGGGGTATTCGGCGAGCGCATTTTATTTTGAAAACCCCTCGGTTTTCAACGCTCGCCGACTCGCTGCTTTCCGCCACGGGGAAACTCCCGTTTCCCCGACCCCCTTCCCAAACTCCGCATTCATCCCCGCAGCAGAGCTGTGGGGAATTCTGCGGATTTATTAAACGAATCCGGGAAAATAGTCAGTTTTGATTTTAGAGCGTTTGACACCGATGCCTCGGAGAATTGCTTTGTACGAAGTTACCATCGCCTGCGGTCCTGAAATATAAAACTTTCGCTCCAGAAAATCAGGGACTTCTCGTTTAACGGTTTGAGCAAAAAGCGCGGACAGCGCTTCCGGAGACAAGTGAACGCCGTCGTCGCTATATGAATAGACTGTTTTAATCCCGAGCTCCTTCTTTGCCCTTTCAAAAATATCCGAATATACGGCATCATTCGGAGTTTTATTGAAATACAAAAGAGTGATAGGGCGCGCCTCGCGGTTGTGAAGAAGATACTGAATCATACTCCGAAACGGAGTGACCCCTATTCCCCCAGCGATGAAGACAAGCTTTTTATTTTTATTCTTTGGCAAGGTAAAATCGCCCGCGATCTCGGAAGCCACGATAGACTTCCCTGTGCTCATCGCGAGCATGGCTTTTTTGAATGTGCTTCCCGGTTCATAGAATTTCACCCCGATGGAAAGTTCTCGCTCGGTCGGAGAGGACGCAAGAGTAAAAAAACGCCTCACGCTCCGGCTATCGGGATGCGAGTGCGCAAGTGTCCACTCCATGTACTGCCCCGGCCGAAACGAAACCGGCCTGTCTGACGCAAAAGCAAATTCATACACGTCTCGGGAAAGCCGAACTACTCGTTTCAGTTTCAAATTGAGCTTATATTTCGGGCTGACGAGATACGAAAATACATTTCCCACCAGAAGCGCGAGCTCGGGCGTGAAGTAGAAAGAACCGATGTTCACGTTCGGCAAAAACAGCAGGCCGACGAGAGCTCCGTAGAGTACACGCAATAATTTCGAGGGCGGAGTAGTCATCGGTTCCGTGAGCATAACCGTTGCAAAGAAAAACGTGGGAGCATAGAGCAACGCCTGACTTAAAGAACGCACGACATCAAGCCCTCTTCCAAAATAATAAAAGGCAATCCCCACAGTAAACACCCCTATGAAAGCAAACCACAAATCAAATCGTCGTATTTTCCGAACAATGAGAAGCCCCCCAATGAGCACAAACGGGACCATAGGAAGCGTCCCTATCCACCAACTAGCTGACAAGCCTAAAACAACGCTAGTAGCCGCCACACCGAAAGCGACGGGATTGAAAACATGCTTCTTTCGAATGGCTAAAATATATTTTGAGGCTATGGCAACTGCGGACGCCCAAAATGCGAGCGGAAGATATTGCATATCGATCCAAAGAGTAGGGGGACTTATAATCAAAGCAAGAATGAGCGCGGTTATCCACGTTGATTCAGGATTCGAAGGAACCTCGAACATCCGAGCAAAAATTTTGTTCACAATCCAAGAAACAGAAAAAATAAAAGCCACCGAGAAAACAAGAAAAATAGGGTTTACCGGAAACACGCCAAAAAATCCCATGATGAAGGCGACGAGCAAAAGAAAAGCAAGCTCGTACACCACGAGTCGGTACATCGTTATCCTATTTAATATTTTGTCGATTGCTTTTATCATCATGTATTTAAAAACCGGCAACGGTAAAATCCAAAAATCCGCTCGTCATAACAGCAATACCATTTTTGTCTATTGCATATCCTTCAAAGTCTGAAATACTTTCGATAAATTCAATCCCTCGATTGCCCATGGCAAACGCCGCAGTCGCAAAACGGTCCGCCTCGTATACGTCGGGTCCAATAACCGTCAAACTCACCATGTCGGTTTCCACCGATTTTCCAGAATGAGGATTATAGATATGCTTGCCTCGAATATACACTCCCGAAGTTGCCACGCCTCGGCCTTTAGGATACACCACTTTAACTATTTCATCACGATTGAATGGACTGCGGATACCGACGCTCCATTCTTTGCCCTCCTCATCGATACCTCGCGATTCAATGTCCCCTCCTACATCTACGAAGAAATTTTTACAGCCCATTTTTTTCAAGAGTTGTGCCGCATTTTTTATTGCCCAGCCTTTGACAATCCCCGAAGGGTCGTATGAGCCATCCGGTTTTTGTATGTCGAAATATCCAAGCGTTTCTTTTTTTGTTTTTTCAGAGAGAGTGAAAATTTCTTTCATTTCCTTGCTCAATTTTTCAGACGAAATTTCCCCCCTGTTAATTCTAGAAATTTCGCTATCATATTTGTAGGTGCTGAATTTTTCATCAACATGCTCGAGATAGTCGAACACGCGGTCAAAATATTCCTGACTTCCCGGAATGTCTGCAATGTTAACGGTTACTGGCATTCCCATTATGTCTCGAGTTTGTTTCATTATTTTTTAAATTTTTGCCTGTGCAAGAGCATATGCGAGAGATTGACGGAATGCGGCACTTATGTCGGTTGCCCCCGAAACAGTGCTCACTTTTGCGCTTTGCGCCTGTATCGCTTCGCTTACCAATCGGGGCATCGCACGGCTACTTATACTCCTCGATGTACTGCGGTCATTCGGATATTGAAGAAAAGATATGTCAGTAATTTTTCCTCCGGCAATAGTAACTGCCACCTCGACGTTTCCATAATACGCATCGGCAATACTGCCATTGTACGAACCATCAACATACTGGCCAGCTGGTTTTGGTTTTGGAATGATTATAGGAGTAGGTATTGGAGTCGGAATTGGGGTTGGAGTTGGAGAGAAAATAATTAAAGGTGTCGGCTTAGGTTTGGGTAATGGCTTTGGCGAAATGGAAGGAGAGACGGTGAGCGTGGGAATCGGTGTTGAAGGAGTAGTCGGCACAACTATGACTCCGTTGTCATTGACGCGAGAAAGCGGAATCGGGACGGTAACGACAAATGCAGGCGAGCTCGGATAAGCCAACGCCCGATACATTCCATATGCGGCAAAAGCTACAATAAATATTGCTGACGTAATGAATTTTCTCATAGGTATTTTTGTTTCGGGCCTAAAGCTTATGCCCTAGCTTTATACCTACTTATACGCACCGCCCGCGTATTTCTTTCACCTTACGTCCTTCTATTCTGATTCTCCAGAAGAAAATCTTCGGACGCCACTTGCCTCTATTTCGTCGTCATCTTCGCCAAAAGAAGGCCCGAAAACATATACCTTATCGCCGATTTTGAGAAGTGGAGAATCTGGAGGAAGAATAACCTTGCGCGTTCCGTCATCTTCATCATGGTCCTTGTCGTCATGAGAAATGACAATAGTGTTCCCTTCCTTAGAAACAACACTCCCCCGAAATATTCCTTTCTCAGCGTGCGACTCGCGAATACGTCCATACGCTCCTCCAATCAAAGGCAATACCCCTTCGTCTGCGCGGTTCAAAAGAATTCTATTGAGCGGAGTATAATTGGCAAGAACGCCCAAAATGGCACTCGACGCAAATATAAAAAGAAAGATCGGGAGGAGAGGAATCCGGTAGCCGAATTTGAATGCCTGCAAGAGCCATTCAAGCAGGAACAGGAGCGCAATACCTAGGAGAAAAAATGCCCACGGGAAAAGCGAGAGGAAAACAAGCGCGCCTTGCCCCCCAAAGCCGAGTAAGAAGTGCTGTCCGCTTTCCTGAATGCTGAAAAAGATGAAGCTCGCGAGAAAAATGGAGAGGAGGAGAACAAGCGCCGAAGTAAAAATAATGCCCGCTATGCGCACAGCAAAAAATGCTTTCGACTTCATATGCACTTTGCTCTTACGAACTTTATCGAGCACCATATTCTGAATATTCTGTTCTATATTTTTTTCACTCATTTTCTTTTTTGGGTAACAGCTTTTTAAGCGCCTCACGCGCCCGGGAAAGACGGATACCAACTGTGCCAATCGGTATATGCAAAATGTCACCTATCTCTTTGTAGCTGAAATTTTCGAAATAGTAGAGACCGATGATTTCTCGATAGGAAGACGAGAGCCCCAGCAGGCTCTTCTCTAGTAGTACGCGCATTTCCTCCGCTTCTTTCTCTTTTTCAAGCGGGTCCTCATATTCCGCATGGGACATCACTCGGTCAAGGTCGAAAAAGTATAATGGCTCTTTGGCTTTTTTTCGAATTACATCAACAAACGCATTGTGCGCAATGCGGTAAATCCAGGGCGAAAAACGACGTGTTGAATCGAAATCCTGTATATTTTGATACACCGTCACAAAAACATCCTGCACAACATCGCCCACATTATTTTCCTTTGAGAGAACCCTGCTTCCATACCGAAGCAACTTTCCTGTATAGCGTTCCATGAGAATAGCGAACGCCCGTTCATCCCCTTTCTGCACTTGTCTTGCAAGTTCTTCGTCCGAAGCAACATTATCCATACTCGTATTCTAAACCGAAAAAAAACTCACTTATTAATCGTTCTTTTCTTGCTTATTCAATCCCCATTGCCACTTCGGCTTTTCGCCCGTAAGATAGCAGATTCCAATTAGCGCGAGAACGAGAATTGCGGTTTGGGGAACAAAACTTATGAGAAAATCGCTTATTGAATTTTGCGTAGAATCAGTGCGAAAGAAATTGAGCGTAATGAGAGCAAGAAAAACCGCCAGGACCAGCCAGCCCTGCCACGTGGCAGGCGTCCAACCCCAACCGTAGAGCTTGGCTTTGAACCAGTATCCCTTCGGATTATCTTTCAAATATGCGATGTATTCTTTGAGCATACTCAATTACATTACTGCTCGGAAGACCGGTCATCGAGACCTCGTTCTCTTAGAAGCCTGTCATTAAGTGCCTCAAGACCTGCCTTATCATTAGTCTCTATGTCCGTCTGAATCACCGGACCGAGAGACCCGTCTTGGTATCGTTCTCTCCACGTGCGTCGACCATCTTGTGAAGAGAAATTTATACCAATTGAAGTTTTACCTTCAATTTTTTCATTTTCATTTGACATATAATTTTTTGAAAGCTACTAATGGGTTAATTATATCAGGTAATTTGCTTCCCCACATCGTGGGACTACGTGGCAGAAAGAAACAATTTCAGAGTCTTCATAAACCCTCCCGTATATTTTTTTGGATTTACCTTCATATCTTCTGCTATGTCTTTTGGATTCGCCCAAAAGACCCTTTTCACCTCATCCTCCTTGAGCTTTACGGGAGTTGCCTTGCAAACATACACTCTAAACATATGCAATCTTTTAAAAATTTCCCCCTCACCTTGAGACCCTGCTAAACCAATATCTTGAAGGTCGACACCAAGAACACCCAGCTCTTCCTCCAATTCCCTCTTTGCCGCCTCAAGATAACTTTCCCCGACATCCACATGCCCGGCAGAAGAGTGATCAAGGTAGCCATCCTTTGCTCGTTCATTTACCAAAATCTCGCCTCTATCGTTTACAAGGTAAATCGCCGCCACTCTATGGAGCAGTCCTTCTTTATGCGCTTTTTCTCGATCCACTTCCCCAAGCACGGCATCATTTTCATCTACCCAAATGACATTACTCATAGCGGAAGATTTATCCAAGCCAGTTTCGTAATTTGGGGAATTTTTTGCAGATGGGAAGACTGGCGCACCAATTTTCAAGCCCCCAAAAACGTCCGGCGCGAAGGCTAGCGAGAAGTAAAAGAGCAGTTATATAGATAATGTGCTCATCAACTATAAATGCGTGCTCGTTCGGATAGGGGAAATCGAGAAGGGGAAGATAGTAGAGGAGCATCAAAAGCGCTCCGCACACGGAACTCAAGCGGACAAAAACGCCGAGAATAAGCGCGACACCGAGAAGCGTCAATCCCCATTCGTTGACAAAATTAATTACGGGCAAAATCTGCGGACTCGTGAGCCATAGATAGAATCCGGCAAAAGTTTTCGCGCCCTTCAAATACCCTCCCGCCGAACAACTCGGGTCGACGAGCTTTGTTATCCCCGCGTAGAAAAACATCCAGCCCAAGGATATTCGGAGTAAAAAAAGAGGAATTTTTATTGATTTGGTCATAAAGATAGCTATTAGTTGATAGTTAATAATTTTTAGTAAGTAATTTTTCTAATTTTTGGGACAAGATATTTTACAGATAGATATGCCACCACGACACCGATTGCGAACCCGCCCAAAATATCGGATGGGTAATGCACGCCGGCCATCACCCGGGCAATGGTCATCAATAGTGTAACAAAAAATAGTGAAATACCCCATTTTTTATTGTAAAAATATATTGCCGTTGAGAAGGCAAAAAAGAAAGTAGCGTGAAGCGAAGGAAATGAATTCGAGGTCTCCAAAAATAGCGGCTCCAACCCGTAGCTAATGAAAGGTCGAGGATGAAAGTAGAATGTATGGATAAGAGTTGCAATGATAAAACTGGAAACAAGAGCTGAAAAGAAAGCAACGCAGGCAATGCGTGTTTTCTCCCTCCGAGAATACCCGGAACGAAAAAGCAACACGAGAAATACTATGGGCAGGATAAAAGGCAAATACACGGCCAAAAAGGTAATTAACAAATCCCCCCACCCCGCTATCCCCGCAAAATTGTGGAGTAGAAAAAAAGCACTTGTGTCGAGATTCGTAAAAAATTGCATAGGGATATCTAGAGCTCCGTCCAAGAGTAAAAAATTATTGCAAGAGATTCAAACCAGTTTCTTCGTTAAATTCTCTCATAATCTTACCATTCAATTTTGTAAACATGACTTCAACGGTAGCGGAAACGACCAGTTTTTTTACGTGACCGCCGTACACCTGCATGTCTTTATCCGAAAATGTGCCGTGAGCATGAATCAACGGCAAATCTTTCATGAGAGACACATTACCGATAACGCCCGTTACTTCAAGCTTTTCCCGGAAGTCCCTATCCTCATATTTTTTATTCTCAAGATTATAATACGACAACACTAACTCACCGACAGAACCAATGGCAGAAAAAAATCCGGCTCCTATCTCTCGTTCACGACAAAAATCTGCAATCCCTTGCATCACCTCTTCTCCTTTATCAAACCGACAGACAAAATAATTATCGTCTTCGAGAATGAGTTTCATTGAATCATTATAATCCCGATTTTGGGGTTTTCAAAGTCGACGCGCCAAAGTTGACAAAAGTACCATTATCCGTAATATCAGTTTTGAACTGTTCTCAACCACAACAACGACGTCGTCCTATGAAAAAAATCGAAGCAATCATCAAGCCCTTCAAACTTGAAGAAGTCAAAGATGCCCTCAATGATATGGGCTGTGGAGGCATGACGGTCACCGAAGTCAAAGGATTCGGCCGGCAAAAGGGCCACACCGAGATCTACCGCGGAAGCGAGTACACAGTGGACTTTTTGCCCAAAATCAAAATCGAACTTTTCGTTCCAGATGACAAGCTCGAGCTCGCCATTGACAAGATCATTTTGCACGCCAAAACCGGCAGGATTGGCGACGGGAAGATCTTCTCCTCCTCCGTGGAAGAAGCCATTCGAATTCGCACAGAGGAAAGGGGTGATGCGGCCCTTTAGTTTGTCGGTCGGTTTTTCAAAAGGGTCTTCGAAGCCTGTTGAGTATGAGCCCCGACTTGCGTTGCACGGGGCTTTTTTATTGGAAGCGGACAGAATACCTCGCGTCCCTCCTGCGGCGGGGATGTCATGCCTGAGGCAGATCCGTCCTGAGGCGGAAATGGCCGCAGTTGAATGAGAGCGAGCGCCCGCCCGAACGTAACCCGCCTGTACCGAAACGTTACGTTCGGGCGGGCGTTTCGGTACGGGCGGGGAGCTCGCTCTTCTCCAACAAAGTTTGCCCCGATGCCTCGCCTAATACCCCGCCGAGGTTTTGCGAGGGGACGGCTTGCCGCGGGGATAGGACGAGGCCAAACTTTATTTCTTAAATTTCCTAAGCACAACACCCTTACAAACTCCAGTTTGTAAGGATGTTGTGCAAGAGTTGCAGAATGCAGAGGCCTTTTCGATAGCTATTTCAGATTCCTATAATATTCAAAAAGTGCTTTCGCCCCGGCAAGATTCCTCTCCCATTCGACAGTGCCGTGAGTGGAGAGCTCTACCGTAATCGCTGGAATGTTTATGGACGCGAGCCAACCTTCGGCGTCTCCGGTAATGGAGTACGCATCAAATGATTTAACCGCAGGATAGCCGGACGCTTTGGAGTAGACGTTCATGATGTCGAGAGTCCTCGGCAAAATACCTGCATTGCACTCCGACGCGTACACGGCATTAGACTGGCTATGCCAAAAAACGACTCCAACCGGTTTATCTTTGAGAACAAAATCGCGGAGTGCTTTCGCTTCCGGCTCGGAGAAAGCCTGTGTCCCAGCGCTTACCGTTTTTTCTCGCCATGTGCTTGTGGGCTTCCAGTTGCAGTCAAAGTTGCGATTGAGATCGATATCGTGCGCGTTAAATCTCCCTAATCCGGGCGTGGTTTGCGGAGTCGTGGTCGGCACATCCGCGAGGACAAAGCGACCAACTTTCCCGATTACCTTGAACACTCCGTCGGGATTCGCGGAAGGAATTACCGAAACAGTGAGACTCGCGGGCAGTGCCCCCGGATTCTGCGAGAGATAGTCGATGAATTGATACGAAAGAAGCACGCTGTTCCATTCATACCCTCCATGGATACCGCCCACAAATACGAGGTGCGTCGCCCCGCTTCCAAACGTGAATGCCTCGATGGAGCGACCTTCGACTGATGTGCCGATTACCGCGTGTTTTGTCCCAGATTCTTTCGGCTGTAACACGACCACCGGAGTCGAGACTGTTTCCACTTTGCGCAGTTTAACAAATGCAAACACACCTACGCCAAGCAAGACGAGAACAATACAGACCGCAATGACCCGCTTCGAGAACGTTCCCATTATTTAGAATAACTTTTTAGCACCGCTAAGATACCCGCTTTGTTATCAATCCATTCTACATCTTCATGGTTCGTGAGAAGCACACTTATTGCTGGAATGTTTTTCTTTGCAAGCCAATTTACCATATCGCCGGTAATTTCATAGAAATCAAAATTCTCGTGAGCAGGATAGCCGGAAGCTTTCGAGTACATATCGGTAAGAGCGCTCGTGTCGGACGAAACACCGTTGTGACAGCTCGAAGCATATACACCGCCCGCGGCGCTGTACCAAACAACAACCGCATTCGGCTTGTATAATTCCACATAATCTCGGATTGCCTGGCTCTCCGGCTCGGAGAATGCTTCGCTTCCTCCGCTTACCGTTTTGTTTTGCCATTTTGCGCTCGCCTGCCAGTCGCAGTCGAAGTTGCGATTGAGGTCAACGGTATGCGCGTTGAAGCGTCCGGAGACGAGAGTTGTTTGTGAGGTGGACACATCCGCTTTAGCGAAAGGGCTTGTGGTGGTGCCCACAACCTTGCTCAAACCGTCCGGATTCAAAACCGGAATAACTGTCACTTCCACATTTTGAGGTATGACGTCAGGATTTTCCTTGAGAAAATCCCTAAGCTCATATGCCACGAGCGCTGTGTTCCATTCGTATCCTCCATGTATACCACCTATAAAGAGAAGCTTCGTGTCGCCCGTGCCGAAGTGGTATGCGAGAATATCGCGACCTTCGACAGACTTGCCGATGACTGTCATGTCTTTGTTTGCGGGCACTGGTATCGCGACTGTCGGCGATGGAGTCGGAGTAACAGTTGACACATTCTCTTTCTGCATCAGTTTGGTGTTAGAACTCCATGTTATAAAATAAATTCCGGCACCGAGAAGAATAATAACGACGATTGCGATGATTGTTTTTTTCATATACTTTTTATTAACGCGACTTGTAAGTGTCAGATACTCTATATTGTCCAATTATTTTTTGCAATTCCCCGAAGCTTGTATTCACCATTTTGGAGGTCAAAGACCAAATAAAGGGTGGTCCAGTCCATCCCCCCAAATTTCGGGTCAAACCCCTTGAAATGATAAGCGACAACAGTGCGGTTGCCAGAATCTTGGAGGATTGTGTTTACACTGTTTGATCCCCCGTCCAATATTTTATTTACTCCAACTTCGGGAGCGCTCGCGTAATCATGGTTGTAAATCCAGATGCTTAAATATTCGGAAATTGTCAAATAAATTGGGTCGCCCTTGCCATCGGTGTAGCCAAATAAATATTTTTGCGGGTTGTTCGGTATGTTTGATATCTCGCTTGTTAAAATGTCATTTTTTGTCAAATCAAGATTCGGTACTTCATTCCACGATAACCCGTCGGAACTTGTGAGATTTTCAAGTTTTTGATAATCCTTATTTTTGAAAGCTACCAAGACTTCTTTTGCGCTATCCATTACATTCTTTTGCGCATCTTTTTTCACTTTGACGACGGGGACTGCAATCGGTTCAGAAATTGAAAGAGAGATGGATTCTTGAGCTTTTTGATACTGAACACCAATGTAAAAAGTGAGCAAAGGAAATACTCCCAAGAAAAATAGTATCGCAGCCAATTTCGAATACCAAGTAACCTCGTTGAGTTTTATCATTAACCCTATTATAGGTCACAGAGGTAAAATTGCAAATAACTTTCTTTTTGAGAGTCTAAAGCCCGAATTCGAAAAAAAGCTCATTTCGGCAAGGTTTAACCTTGACAGAAATTTCAATTTTTCTTTGTCTTTATAGTGATACTGACTTTCGTATCTATTAAATCTAATTTCTTTTCTCTACGCCAGCCCTGTATTTCTAATTCTCGTCTGCGAGCTTTCTTAAGCGTTAAGAACCGTTCCGAATAAAGCAACTTCACCGGTCTGCGAATTTTCGTGTAATGAGCTCCCCTTTTAGAATAATTATGCTGTTTCAAACGCCTTTCCAGATTGTTTGTGCAACCGACATACAAAGACGTATCGGCACATTCCAGTATATATGCAAAATAACTCATAGAAATTCTAGATCCTTCGTCAAAGATTCTCTTCGAGCCTGAAGCTTAGAGCCGAATGGTCTCGGGGACTTCTTCTCTTTGAGCCGGACAAAGACACTGTCTTTCAAGACCCTGAGGATCTTTCAGACCCGAACGGGATGAACCTTCGGCCTCGCGGAGGTAAAGAAGTGCTGGGGAGCTAGGGGTCGAACCTAGAGTCTTCTGCTCCAAAGGCAGACGTGTTACCAATTACACCACTCCCCAAAGTATTTAATTGTTCGGAAATAGCTCTAATCCATCCTGAAATTCTTCGGAGTAGTGTCGAGCTTTTTCTGACATTAATCTTTAAACAGCCATAATATAAGGCACCTTTATTACGCCGATGAGTCTTTGTATTATGCCTTTTATAATAGACTTTATCAAATTTTCTTATAGGTAACCCCGCCAAGTTTCCCCAAAACTTTTACCACCCAATCAACTACCCCGTCACAAGCGAGCGAGGTAAGCTAAGAATCTATTCGCTTATTCTCACGAATAGGAGAATAGACTCATCCTCACACTTTTACGCTAAAAAGATCCCAGGAGAGAAGAGTGAGAGGGGTGAGAGAAGAAAGCAATAATTAGAGAATAGAAAGTATATGTTTTGATGCGAGTTTCTGTGTTTGAGAAAGCGAAAAATACATTTCCAATCCCCTTTGTTCTTTTTGGACAATCTCCGAGTACGATAATACAGACAAATGTCGCGACGTAGACTTGAACGACAAGTTGATCCGTTCGGCCAATTCTCCAACCGTTAGTTCTTTATTGTCCCGAAGCAACTTGAGAATTGCGAGCCTCCTTCGGTTCGCTAATGCTTTTAATGTTTTTTCCAAGTCGTTCCTTTTAATCATTACATTTTGATCTCTTCATTCCTCTTTAATCTATTCTCCTATTCTCACGAATAAGCGAATTATACCAGACTGTATCAAGAAGTAAAATCTGTATTCCAAAACAAAACCAAATCCGAAACCGAATCCAAAACCGACATCTGAAATCTGAAATCCATGTTATAAAATCCATCTGTATCTATTCTTCTTTACCGCAAAGCTTGATAAGAGCGAGCTCGAGCGGGAGCTGGGGAAGGTACGAGAAGCCCACTTTGTCCAGAGCATTGAGAAGCACAATGACCGTTTTGGATGAAATTTTCAAGGTCGGGTTTGCGCTCATTTTTTTGAGAAAATTAAAATCGTTCTGCCCTGTCTCCTCCTTGATTTCCTCTTCCATCTCCTTGGCGTATTTCAAAAGCAGGATGAGACGGACTTTGAAAAGGACGAGCTTCACATAGGTTTTCATGTCGATATTTGCCTCAGCGGCATTTCGAACGGCGCTCAAGCCTCGCTCTATATTTTGCTCCTCTATGGCCTCGATACATTCGTTCACAAGCTCCGCGCGAGGCGCGCCGGTGACCATTTCCACCTCGTCATGAGTGATTTTTTTGTCCTTCGAGAAACTCAACACCTTCTGCAAAATCCCCTGCGTGTCCCGAAATGACCCTTCGCCCAAAAGTGCGATGAGCTCGAGCGAAGGCGCCTCGAGCGAATAGCCTTCCTTTTTGGAGATGACGGACACCACGTCCCGTAAAACTTCGAGCGATGGCTTTTTGAAATTAAAAACCTGACAGCGAGAGATAATGGTCTCGGGCAATTTCTCCATTTCGGTTGTGGCTAGAATAAAAACAACATGCTCCGGTGGCTCTTCCAAAGTTTTTAAAAGAGCATTATTAGCTTCCTTTGTAAGCATATGGCAGTTAGAAGAACATATTCCATTTGCAATAAAAGTATGCGTATCTTCGACGGTAAAATCGTATACTCTTGCATTCTCCTCTAATCTTTCAATAGTAAGTATTTTTTCGTATCGAAATTGTAAATACGGATTAAATTCCGGTGCTTCAGCTACCTTTATAAATTCTTTCACGGTCTCACGCATAAGACCCTGAAATTGATCGAGGTATATACCATGTTGATTCAATATCATATGGCTAAGGCGTAATTCTTTTCGTCTCGCAAGAAAAGGGACTTGGAGAGGAATACTATCTTGCTTCTCTGCATGGTCAAATTGATTTTTAAGTACATCTGCTTTTCTTTGAATAGACAACCCAATAGAATTTTGAAAAATTCTTAGATCATATCCCGTAATGTTCAAGCGATATACTGTCTGATGCTTTATATTTTTTCGCTTGATTTCCATTGCACCGCTTCCGATGCCGAATTTTTTTAACAGAAGTTGAAGTTTTTTGGAAAAAATAGGAGAGCAAGAGTTAAAACTTAATTTAAAAAGTCTTGTCGATTTTGTAAATGTTGCATCACCCTCGCAGCAAAAACATGTATCAATATAAGCTCTTATGCTTTCAAGAGGTGCTTGGAAAATCGCATCAGGAATATCGATAGAATTACTTTTTTTTCCCGAAGGACAGAGTAATTTGATGAGTTCCTTTTTTAGTTGCGGTGAATACGACCTTAGCAATGTAGTACCCCGTTTCGTCTTCGTAATAGTCACTTCCCCACCACAATTCCATGCTTTGCATCCATTTGTAAAAGAGGAAATGAAATATTGGACATCTTTTGAGATCTCAACTTGAATTGTGCAAGAATCTTTCGAAATATGACCATCACATTGTATCAGTGCGAGAAAAGCAGCTTGATCTTTTGTCAATAGATTTTTCGCTTTATGAGGCAAACTTGCAGGACTTATAAGAAAATCTGAAAAATTTATATCTTCTGCCTTAACAAGAGAAAATGCTCCCTTTCTCATCACCCATAATTTATGCGTTGGAGTACATTTTAATGTTGATTGAGGTGTACGAATACTGATTAGTTCTTTGGTTTTGCGTGAAAACCAATTAGAGATTTTTTTAAATACAATCGTTCCCGAATTTAAATCGACTGAGGCGACTTCATCCCCATTTTTTATTTCAGCGATAGATTTAACTGCTCCGTCTGCAAGCTGGATTAAATGATCAGATGTTAGACATTCGTCCACTATGTATACTTTGTGCTTTGAATCAAAGGGCAGAGTGCTCACCCCTTCGCGAAGTTCGCGCACGTCGTCAATCCCGCGATTCGACGCGGCATCAATTTCATAGAGGTCGTTGTCGGAGGTGCCGATTTCTCGCGCAAAAATCCTCGCAATCGAAGTTTTTCCGGTCCCCCGAGAGCCCTCGAAAAGATAGGCATGAGAAATTTTGCCTGCTTCAATAGAGCCCTTCAACACCTTCACGATATGGTCCTGCCCCAAGACATCTCGGAATGATTGAGGGCGGTATTTGCGATAGAGGGCTAATTTGCCCTTTTTTTCCTCTCCCATGTAAAAAGTATAGCAGATTTTGGATGAATAGTTGAAAGGCGGATTCGTGAGACGAATCCGCCTTTTTTGATTGGCTCATTCGGGCTCGTTTATCCGAACTTACGCCTGATCACCTCCCTTTGCGAATGACCGATTCGAAGTGGTTTGCATAATCAAGTTTGATTTCATTATTTTTTATGGACAATCACCTCGAGTCAGTTTGGCCAAGAAACAACAGCCGAACATTATTTTATCGTAAAAGCCTCTACAATTCTAGAGACCTCATCTGCGTCCTTTGCTTCCATCAAGCGTGCTCGGAGTTCGGCCGCGCCGTCGAAGCCTTGCACATATGCTTTGTAATGTTTCTTCATGATGGCGAAATTTTTCTTTCCATGAAAAAGCTTTTCAAAAAGCCTGGTGTGCTCAACAAGGGCGCGGAGCTTTTGGGAAAGTGAGATTTCGTTTAAGAAACTTTGTCCCTCGGATGCCTCGGGACGTTTCTGCCCTTCACCCTGTTCAGGACGTTCCTTTTCTCGAATCTGTTCCAGATTCGAGAAAAGGAACGGATTCCCGAAAATTGCTCGGCCGAGCATCACTCCATCTGCCCCGCTCTCTTCCGCCTTAGCGAAAGCATCGGCAATTGTCGCAACATCGCCATTGCCGAAAATGAGCGTTTTGGATTTAAGACGATTGCGGATGTCGACTGCTTCTCGAACGTCCTCCCACCGCGCGGGAACTTTGGACATCTCTTTCCGAGTGCGTGCGTGAAGAGTTATAACTGCGGGCTCTTCGGCGAGAAGCTCTGGAAGCCATGTCAGAAGCTCATTTTTGTTGTAGCCCAAGCGAGTCTTTATCGATATGGGAATTTTGCTACCTGCAGATTCGAGACCTTCTCTTGCCGCACGAACAATGGCTCTCGCAAGCGACGGGTTTTTCATCAGGGCAGCTCCAGCACACTGTTTCTCGATGGCTCTGTCGGGACAGCCCATATTGATATCAAGCCCATCAAAGCCTAATGTCGCGACTAATTTTGAAGCTTCACGAATCGTGTCAGGGTTGCCCCCAAAAATCTGCGCGACAATCGGCCTCTCTGCTTCAGTGTACATAAAGTCGAGCAGGAGTTTTTCCCTACCTTCTTTTGGTGCCCGAATAAGCCCGTCAGCAGAGACGAACTCTGTCCACATTACATCCGGTTTCCCGTGCGTTGCAATAACCCTCCGAAACGCCGCATCGGTAACGTTAGCCATGGGTGCCAAAGCAATTACGGGCTTCTCTAGTTTTTCCCAGAATCCTAAATTTATCATGACTTAGAGAATAGCACGAAAAAACGCCTTGCGAGCATTGGAAAACTATGCTGAGCAAACCTTTAATAGATGTCCATTTCTCGGTCGGAAGTTGTCGGTGCAGGAATATCCGGAAAGGTAAAATTCTCCGCAAGATAATTTACAATGGCGGCAATGTCTGTGTTTCGATCCTCGCTTTTAAGCACTACCACCACCACATTTCTGTTCACCCCATTTTTTTGCGGAATGTTCCATAGAGATACCGCGGTTCTATCCGCCTCGTCGGTGTAACCATTCTTCCCCCCAAGATAGGAAGGCACTCTCAAGAAAAGCGCGGAATTTGTCCAGGTGTGAGTCTTAGTAGTGTAAGACGACAACTTCGTAATATCGAAAATAATTTTCTCTTTTTTATAGATAAACTCCGCGATTTTAAAAAGGTCGAGAGAGGTTGAAGTATTGCGAGGAGAGAGCCCGGACGCGTCGGAAAATGCAGTGTGGGTAGCACCCATCGCGAGCACGGCCTCATTCATGGCATCAAGAAATGCCACTCGACCATGGATTCTTGCCAGAGTCTCTGCCGCATCATTTGATGATTCAAATAGAAGAGGGTATAGGAGATCGCCTACTCGAATTTTCTCGCCTGACTTAAGCTCGCCTGTCTCGCCATACGTGTCAGTGGCGCTTTTTGGAATCGTTATGATTTCGTCCTGTTTAAGATTCTGGAGAGAAACATAAGCGGTAACGAGTTTTGTGACAGAAGCTATCGGGAGCACCTCGTCCTTGTTCTTCTCGAGAAAGATTTCCCCCGAATCCAAATCGGCCGCGACGTATGAGAAGGCGGTCGTTTTCAGTTCGATTTTCTTAGGCAGGCTCTCTTCAATTTTTTTGATAAGATTTTTCTCGTCCGCTCCCGCCACCGCCTCATTAGTATCAAAAGTGTCCTGAAGCTCGATGGCGGAAGATTCTGCTCTGTCGGATTCTTTGTTCTCATTTCCTTTCTCCGCGAGAGAAGTAACAGCGGAAGCTATTCCAGTAACCGCTTCCCTGTCTTCTCCCGAGTTCATCACGTAAGTCCGCCCATGTTCAAAAAAATTCTCATACGCAATTTTTGCTCCCGTAACTGCCCCCCACGCCAAAGCCCCCCCAAAAAGGAGAGGCGAAAATATCCAAAAAATATAATAAAAAATTGAGCGCTTGGAATACATTTTTAGCGAATATGTTTATTGGAAGCGGACAGAATACCTCGCGTCCCTCCTGCGACGAGGATGAATGGCCGCAGTGGAATGAGAGCGAGCGCCCGCCCGAACGTAACGTTTCGGTACGGGCGGGGAGCTCGCTCTTCTTGAACTATGTTTCCCTGATGCCTCGCCTAATACCCTGCCGAGGTACTCCGAGGGGACAGCTTGCTGCGGGGGTAGGACGAGGCCAAACTTTATTATACTTTAAAAAAGCATTTCCCATACTTACCTTTTATTTGAATTTGTAGAAGACCCTGTTGCCAAAGCGCAAATCAATGTAGTCTATATTCGTGGGAGAATTTTTTACATCTTTTTTAAACGAGTCCGACTCGAGAAGTGTCTTGAGGTGCTCGACAGTTTTTGCAAATGCTTCTCTTTCATTTACTAACACGCGGTTGTTATCCGAAAGAACAACTTCGTACTCCCCTCCACCTTTGGAAAGAAGCCGTGTGGCTGAAATTCTATTGTTTTCAAGTTCCTTAATGAAGCCGGACACCTTTTGAAAATCAGCTAGAGGAAGATACTGCGACCCGATTGGGTCAGACTCCGCAATAGCTCCGAAGAAACGAAAATAGACATTTTCGGAAAAAAGAGGAGCTTTCGAAAACACATACCCGGTGTCATCCATGAAAAAGCAATCCGAAACTTTGACCTCCGCAGACATTTTTTCACCGCACCAGAGAAACATCGCCTTTTTTTCAGTCACGGAAATGGCGAGCGCCGAGAGACCGACTCTCTCAATTTTCACCGAATCGATCCGTTTCCACGTATCCTTCATCTTCTCTTCAATGAGCCTTTTGGGATAGATAAAAATATTTCTTTTGGAAAAAATTTCATAGTAGCTTCCGTCAAGTTCGCCCTCCACGAGAGAAAGAATGTCATCCTCGGTTACCGCAGAATTGCCCTCAACCGTGATATCCGAAATGGCAACTTGTTGAAGTTTCGAAAGGTATGAAAGCGAGTAAATCAAAAGGGCGCACAGGATAATCAGAAATATTATTTTAATCCAAAAAAATTTCCTCTTTTTTTTAGCGTATTTTTTTGACCTTAGTCTGGATCGTTTGAAGATAGACATACAAATGACTTATAACTTATCACTGAATAACAAATAGCTGAATGACTCGAAGCAAAAATTCATTTTTGGTTATTCAGTCATAGAGTTTAGAGTCATGAGTTATCTGTATTATTTCTGTATCAGCTTTTTGCCGTTCATATAGGGCGTGAGTGCCTCGGGAATTTTAATTGAGCCGTCTTCCTGCTGATAGTTTTCAATAATTACTGCGAGCATCCTCCCCATAGCAACAAGCGTTGCATCATTCATGTGTAAGGGTTCGCTCTTGCCGTCCTTTCGCTTCACTTTGGCATTCAATCTTCGAGACTGAAAACTTGCCGTCAAATCAGCAGAATGTGTTTCGCGATAGTTGTTTTCCCCCGGCATCCACGTCTCGATATCAATCTGGCGATAGTCGGGAAAAGCCATGTCGCCAGTGCAGACAGCAACAACACGGTACGGCAGTTTGAGAGAACGCAAAATATATTCCTGGATAGCGACGAGAAAATCCTGTTCAGCGAGAGAATGTTCCGGCAGGCAAAACGTTTCCATTTCGAGTTTGTCGAACTGGTGCTGGCGCAAGATGCCCTTTGTGTCCTTGCCTGCAGCTCCCGCTTCTCTCCGAAATGCCGATGAATAGCCCGCGAGGCGTATGGGCAAATCCTGCTCATTCACTGTTGCGTCCATGTACATTGGTCCCAAAGTGTGCTCTGCGCTCCCCACCAGCATCAGGTCATCATTCGGAAAAAGGTAATGTTCCTCGGGCGTCAAAAAGCGCGCCATTCTGTTTTGGACCGCAGGCTTCACAAAAACGGGCGGAAGAACCGGAGTGAATGCCGTGACGACAACCGAAAGTTTGGCATCTTTGGCAATCTCCTCTAACTTCGCTTTATCGGTGAGCACCCCGAGACAAAACTGCAAAAGTCCGAACTGGAGTAGAACCGCGTCACCTTTTAGGTATGCAAAACGAGAACCGGATACAGTGCCCGCGGTTTCCGTATCAATTATCCCTAAGGCGACGCCAAGCTCGTGATGGTCCTTCGGAGTAAAAGCGAATTGTGGTTTCTCTCCCCATTGCCTCACGACTTTGTTTTGGCTTGCATCAGCGCCTACTGGAGTATCCACCGAGGGAATATTCGGAATTTTGAGCATTAATGCAAGATATTTTTTGTCCACATCGGCAAACTCCGCCTCAACGGATTCCACTTCCCTTTTGAGCGCAAGACCCTTTTCGATATCGCGAAAACGCGCGGCCTCGTTACGCTTTTGGTTTATTTCATCAATCTTCTGCCTTTTAGCTTTCCGGTCTGCATACAATTGCAGCAATTGGTCAAGATCCACTTCACGATTCTTGTTTTTGATCGCGGAAGCGACAATATCTTTGTTTTCTTGGATGAATTTAATGTCTAACATAATAGTGCGATACAAATCATCGAATGCACGCGAATCTACGAATAAAAATCTTTATTCGTTTCATTCGCTGACTTATTCGTATATTCGCATCGTGCTTGATTTTCTAAATCATAACAGAATTGCTACAATTTGGGAATGGAACACCCAATATTCGAACTTGCTCCCGATCATTTTCCGCCACTTTTGAAAGAAATTCCCGACCCTCCAAAAAAACTTTATGTGAGAGGGGCGCTTCCCGATTGGAATTCGCTCAAATTTCTCACCGTTGTGGGCTCACGAAAGTTCACAAACTACGGCCGAGAAGCCTGCGAAAAGCTCATTTGGGGACTCCGAGGATACCCCGTTGCAATAGTCTCCGGACTGGCCCTCGGCATGGACGCGATCGCCCACCAGACTGCGCTCGAAGCGGGACTCACCACTCTTGCTTTCCCCGGTTCCGGCCTTGACCCGAAAGTTTTGTACCCCGCGACGAATTCCAGGCTCGCCCAGGACATTTTAGAATCGGGCGGAGCATTGCTATCAGAATTTGAGCCCAATTTCAAAGCGACCCCCTACAGTTTTCCCCGCCGAAACAGGCTCATGGCAGGAATGTCAAACGCAGTTCTCATCGTCGAAGCGGAAATAAAATCCGGCACATTAATCACCTCAAAGTTCGCCACGGAATACAACCGCGACGTGTTCACTATTCCCGGATCTATTTTTTCCAAAAATTCAGAAGGCCCCCACATGCTACTTCGCCTCGGCGCCACTCCCATTACAAAGGAAGCCGACCTCCTTGAAGCGCTCGGATTTTCAGATGAAAACAAAGAGCAATCTTTGGAATTAAAATACAAGGACTGCTCGAGTGATGAGCTTAAAGTTATCGAAATTTTGCGAGAGCCCCTGAGCCGGGAAGACCTGCTCGCAACTCTTGCGATGCCGATTCACAAGGCAAACACCCTTCTCTCTGTGATGGAAATCAAGGAGATGATTAAGGAGACGATGGGAGAGATGAGACTCATGTAATACGTAACTTATAACCCATAACTGAATGACAGAATAACCAGAACAAAATTTAGATTTTTGTTATGAGTTATTCAGTTATTAGTTATTCAGTCATCAGTCCTACCACCCCTTCTTCTTCAACCCATTCTCGGCCGCTTTTTGTTCCGCTTCCTGTTTTGACTTTCCATCGCCACTTGCAATCAGAGCGTCGCGCAAGTAAACGCCGACTGTAAAAAACTTGTCGTGGTCTGGACCGAGCTCTTTCGATACTTTGTACATGGGTGTGATTCCCTCAATCTCCTGGGATTTTTCCTGAAAAAGACTCTTCGCGTCAATCCATGTTCCCTTGACCACGATATCATCGATATGGGGGGTAATATATTTGTTGATAAAATTTTCCGCCTCCTTATATCCCTGATCCAAAAATATCGCGCCGATCAAGGCCTCCATCGTATTCGCTAAGATAATCTGTCTTGCTTTGCCCTTATCTTTGCTCTCGCCTTTCGAAAGAAGGAGAAAGTCGTCCATGTTGAGCTCTACTGCGATGGAAGAAAGAATAATGGCGTTTACCAAAGCCGAGCGGTAGGAGGTAAGGTCGCCTTCGTTTTTGTTTGGGTATTTCTTATACAAATAAACCGTAGAAACAAGCTCCAGAACTGCGTCTCCCAGAAATTCCAGCCGTTCATTATGCTCCAGAGTCATCCTCTTGTTTTCATTGATGAAAGAGCGATGAGTAAAAGCCTGCTTCAAAAGGCCCTTGTTTTTAAAAGAGACTCCTATTTTTTTTTCAAATTGTTCGAAATCCATATACACGATGCGAATTTACGAATAAATCAGCGAATGCTACGAATAAATGATTCAACTTCTTCCATTTGTTGATTCGCATGCATTTGTAGATTGGCATCGCTTATTTTTTTAGTAAAATACTGACTGCCTTCGTCACAATCGGCAAAATGTCGTTATATAGGTTAAGCTCGATGATCTCGTCAATTTTAAACCATCGGGCGTCGTTGAGACCCCCCGACTCCCCAAGAGTAATCGGCGTATACTTCGATTCTCCCAGAAAATAGTGGACCTCTTTTCTGATTTTGCCTTTCTCGGGGTCCGATGCGATATATTCATTCTTGCCCAAATCTTCTTTTATCTCAATGTCGAGGCTGAGCTCTTCTTTAATCTCTCGTATTGTCCCCAATTTTACGTCTTCATCCCCTTCGAGCTTGCCTTTGGAAAGGGTCCAATGTCCGAAAATATCGTGGACAAAAGCAAGATAGATGGTTTTTTTGCTTTTAGCGAAAACAACAGCCCCGCCCAATTTGATTATCGTCATGTCCTCGTAAGCGATTTCGGGACGAATTTTCTTCTTTGAAACCTCATCTTTCCCCGGCTCCCCCATTTCCTTATACACAGAGCCGAGCACGCCGTTTACAAATTTGCCACTATTTTCTCCGCCAAATTTTTTTGCGAGCTCAATTGCCTCATTAATTGCAACTTTGGCAGGCACTTCAGCTCGGTCCGAAAACAGTAGCTCAAAAAGCCCGATGCGAAGGACATTGCGATCCACGTATGAAATTTTGGCGATCGGCCATTCGGGAGCGGCTTTTTCGATTACCTGATCCAAATCTGCTCTCTTTTTTAATATATCTTTTGCAAGCGAGACCACGAAAGACAAATCACCGATGCCTGGAGCGAATTCCTTGGCATTTCTCGCTAATATCTCATCAATATCGCTCTCTTTTCTTTGGGCAAAATCCCACTCGAAGAGCGATTGGAGAACTATTGATCTTGAAAGGTGCCTGTTGGCCATTTTACATAGAACATGTAACGCGTAACATATAACATTTAAGATCGTATCCTCTTGTGTTACAAGTTGCGTGTTGCGTGTTGTGTGTTCTACTTCTTGGGTTCTACCCCCAATGCTTTATTCTTGTCTTTCATCCTTTGTTCTTTTCTTGCGGTTTTTGCTTCCATATCGATGATCTGCACGCCTCGGTATTTTCCACAGTTCGCGCAAACACGGTGGCGAAGATGCAATTGTCCGCAATCCTTACACGTCGAAAGACGCGGCTCCCCGAGCGCGTGGTGGCTACGGCGATTTGCCGTGTGAGATCGCGTGTGCCTCATTCGAACTACCATGGGCAATAGTATACCTAAGTAGGAAGAAAAGGCAAGAATGTGTAACGCAAAACGTGTAACGTATAACGCCTGAAAAAATATCCCTTTTTCTTCCGTTACACGTTATACGCTACACGCTACACATTTTTCAGAAAGCTCCTCCTATGTATCTTAGAGAGACCCCATTTTCGCAGGAGCTTATAGTGCTCTTTCGTGCCATATCCTTTATGACTCTCAAAAGCGTAGTTCTCATATTTCTTCGACAAACGAACCATAATCCTGTCTCGGGACACTTTTGCCACAATCGAAGCGAGACCGATTATTTTGATTTTTTCGTCTCCCCTTACAATCGTCTTCTGATTTGTAAATTCTTTTGGCGCCTTGAGTCCGCCGTCAAGGAGAACTTCGCACTCGCAGGGATTTACTTCGAGCTTGTCGAGACATCTTTTGACCGCAACCTTGATGGCTTTCGAAAGCCCTATCGTATCCAAAACATTCGGAGCAATATGCGATATCGAAAAATCAAGCGCCCCATTTTTTCTCTCCCGCATTATTTTCTTAAACCATTCCTCGCGCCTCAAGGGAGAAAGTTTTTTTGAATCTTTTGAACCTCGAAATTGAAAAAACTTCTCTGATGCCGGCGCTTTAAGAGCGCAGAACGTCAAAGGTCCAGCGATAGGACCACGCCCTACTTCATCGATGCCTATTATATACTTCGAGACCATTGAAAATGCGTGGCAAGCACTAGACAAAAAAGAAGAAAATCGCAATCGCCAAAATAAAGTTCACAACCACAACTGTGAGCAAGATGCCTTTAGCCTGACTTTCTTCTTTGATGATTCCTTTTTTAAGAAGCCACGCAGTCATAGGAGGCACCTGGTTTGAGGGGTAAGACTGCGCTCCATTATTTTCATCGAATTCTACGTTTGACATAAAAAATGTAAATAGCGATTAATAATCTATTTTACCACTCTGGTTCTTATTCCGCAACGATATGGTCTTTGAAATAGCGGAGGGTACTACCGACTTTCTTGCCTGGGTTCAGAATGTTTTGCGGGTCAAAAATGTTTTTTACCTCCTTGAAAAGCGCCATGATTTCTTCTCCATACATCTTTGGAAGATAGGGTGTCCGCACAATGCCGTCTCCATGCTCGGCCGTGATCGAGCCCTTGTATTCTAAGACCAACTTATAGACTTCGCTTGAGACGTTCATAATAATCCCCTTTTCACGCGGGTCGCGCATGTCCATAAGGGGAATAATATGGAAGTTGCCGTTGCCTACATGCCCCGCAATGGTATAGACGAGTTTGTATCTGTCCAAAATTTCCGTTAGCTTCGGCATGAATTCGGGCAGGTGTTCGGGTCGAACAATAATGTCGTCGATGAAGGGCGCCGTTCTGCGATTCTTCACATGTTTGCGAAGGAGATTGAAACTCTCACGGCGGATCGTCCAATACTTTTTTGATTCTTCCTCCGACGCAGTCACGCGAGTTTTTAAATGAAATGGCGCAAGATGTGCGTCAAGTTTCTGCATCTTGTCGTTCACGGCAGACTCGGAATCGTCCGCAAATTCGACGAGCACCACGAGCTTGGGCATCCCGCCTGTCACCATCATCCACGCTTCAGGAAGAAAACTCCACATAAGCTTCAAGAAACTGGTTTTCATCGTGCGCACCATGTCCGGCATAAATTTGATAGCTAGCATTAGAGTGTGGTCATCGTATGATTCGAAACTCTCCGGCTTAAAGGGTAAAATTTCATTCACAAGCTTCGCGACAGGGTCGAGGCTTTTTAGGAAGATGACGTATAGTTTTGAATATTTCTTCACCGGCACGAGCTTGAAAGTAATTTCGGTCGTAATCGCCAAAGTCCCCTGCGAGCCGACCAAAAGCTTATTCAAATCAAACGTCACTCCATCCCAGACATTCCAAAGAAAGTATCCGGCGGAATTCTTGGAAACTTTGGGCTTCGCGCTCGCAAGCAAGTCTTTGTTTTTTTCGACGAGTTCAAAAACGCGTTTGTAGATACTACCTTCAAAATCGTTCTGCGACATTTTGATGTCGAGTTCGGGTTTTGCAAGTGGTTTAACAACATACTCGTTGCCGTCAGAAAAAATCACTTTGAGCTTATTAATGTAATCTTCCGTTTTTCCATAAGCGAGCGTTTTTTCCCCTCCCGAATTATTGCCTACCATTCCTCCTACGGCGCACAATTCTTTCGAGGCGGTATAGGAAGGCAGAAACACGCCTTTCTCCAACGTCTTCTTTTCAAAATCCCTATAGAATGTTCCGGGGAGAACAACAGCTTCTTCGTGGCCGGCTTCGGCAGAAACAGAAAGAGTCCCCTGCATGTATTTGTTGACATCGAGAATAATTGAGTCATTCAAAGGTCCTCCCGACATGCACGTGCCAGCCGCCCTCGGCGTTATCGAGAGCGTCGGATTTTCTTTTTTGCGGTCTCGAACAAATCTGACAAGATTTTTTATATCCTCGACATCTTTTGGAAAGACGACTAGCTCCGGCGTCACTTCAAGGAGACTCGCGTCGTGGCTGTATTTTTTGAGCGATTCCTCATCGTCCGCCACATCGCCTTTCACAAATTGTTTTATTTCTTCTTTCATGATATTCAATGGAAATGTATGAGCTTGACTTTTTTCTTTGATTAGCTATTATAGTAATACAAATGCCTTCGGGCTCGCCCTCTCACGAGGGAGAAAAATAAGAAAGACCGTCAGAGTATATCTTTGACGGTTTTTCTTATTCCTTCCCTCCCCTCCTCAGTTGAGGAGGGGTTAGGGGTGGTGCTGCCCAAAACTTCTTGCATCTTTATCAAAACTCCGTTTAGGTTTGTATTTACTTCATTATTCCAGAACCTTAGAACGTCACATCCTATGCTATTAAAAAACTTTGTCCTCCTAAAATCATATTCTTTATTGTTATCGTCATCATGCTGACTACCGTCGATTTCAATGACAAGTTTCTTTTGTGAACAATAAAAATCCACGATGTATTGACCGACACTGTGTTGTCTTCTGAATTTATATCCGAGTTGTCCATTTTTCAACCTTGACCAGAGAATAATTTCTTGAGGTGTCGCGCTACTTCGCAAAGATTTTCGCATATCTTTAAGGATATTAAGATTATGAACAGTTCGCATATAAAAATTTTCACACCACCCCGCCGCGGACGGCACCCCTCCTCATCCGAGGATGGGAGGAGGAAAATAAACTAATTTACATCTTATTAAACAACTTCAGCCGAGCCTCCGCCACCCTCTCCACTTCCTCCATGGGTAATTTCATATATTTATACGGCGCGACCTCTTCGGGATTTTCCGCCAGGGACTTTTTGATTCCGTTTACGAATGCGACCCGAAGCTCGGTGGAAATGTGCGTGATTGAAATCCCGGCGTCAATTGCAGAAACTAAATCTTCGTCCACCGTTCCCGAGCCTCCATGAAGAACGAGGGGGATGCCCGACGCAACTCTAATATCTTTGATTCTCTTTATGTCGAGGCGGGGGTCATGTCCCACTCGCATCATGCCGTGGACGTTCCCCACCGCCGGAGCCAGAAGATCGATTCCCGTCATTTCAACAAATTTTTTCGCAACGTCCGGATGGGTAAGGTCATCACCCGTAACTTTTACGCCCTCGGGAAGCGCGTCCAATACTTTGGACGACTGACCGATGTATCCAAGCTCCCCCTCAATTAAAATATCGGGGCGGACACTTTTTGCATATTCAACGCACTTCTTTGTCATCGCCACATTTTCATCGAAAGAAAGCTTCGCCCCGTCAATGATTGCAAGATCAAACCCTGCATCTATCGCTTCCTTCACCCGCTCAAAACTATACGTGTGGTCAGCATTCAAAAAGACCGGGAAATTCGCTTCTTCCCGAAGACTTCGAACAACCGCCACAATTTGCTTTACTCCAAAAAAAGCGCGTTCACCTTCCGATGCTCCAATAATGACGGGAACACCGAGCTTCTTAGCCGCTGTGAACACCGCTTGAACCATCTCGATGTTTGAAATATTAAAATGTCCGATTGCGACCTTATTTTTTTCCGCCTCGGCAATGTATTCAAGAAGCGTTTTCATGGGGATATTGTATCACAATCCATCGGTATGGAAAATTCGAAATTCGAAGAGCGAAATTCGAAAAAATTCAGAATAATTAACTGAAAGATCAGTTGCTTGAATTTAGAATTTTTTCACATTTTTTCGAATTTCGAATTTCGGATTTCGTGCTTATATTTTTGCTTTTTGCTATACTATTCGAATATGAGAAACATGGACTTCCTCGCCATCGGTGACGTTACCACCGACGCGTTCATCCGAATCAAGGACGCGAGCGTAACCTGCGACCTGGACCGCCGTAATTGCAAGCTCTCTTTGAATTTCGCCGACAAAGTGCCCTACGAATCGGTGACAGAACTTCCAGGAGTCGGAAACAGCCCTAACGCCGCCGTCTGCGCCGCCCGACTCGGACTCTCTTCGGCAATTGTTACGAATGTGGGCGATGATGAAAACGGGAAAGCTTGTGAAAAAGCTTTGAAGCAAAACGGGGTTAAGGCCAACTACCTCACCCGAGAAAAAGGCAGAAAAACAAATTACCACTACGCCCTTTGGTATGAAGACGAACGAACGATTTTAGTAAAACATGAGGAATTCAACTATTCCCTTCCAAAAATACAGACTCCTTCCTGGGCATATGTGAGCTCTCTCGGGTCAAACTCATTCAACTACCATTTGGAAATTATTGAGTTTCTAAAGAAAAATCCGGAGGTGAAACTTGTTTTTCAGCCCGGAACATTCCAAATGAAGCTCGGTCGGGAGAAACTAAAAGATATTTACGCGCGGTCAGAAATTTTTATCTGTAATGTTGAAGAAGCGCAGAGAATACTTGACATGCCAAACGGAGAAATAAAAGCACTGCTGGCAAAGATGCACACGCTTGGACCGAAAATTGTTTCAATAACCGACGGTCCGAAAGGCGCCTACGCTTCCGACGGAAAAGCGCAGTGGTTCATGCCGATCTACCCCGACCCAAAACCCCCTCTTGAGAGAACAGGTTGCGGAGACTCCTTTGCCGCTACCCTTACGGTGGCAATTTCTCTAGGCAAAAGCTTAGAAGAAGCTCTCCTGTGGGCGCCGATTAACCCCATGTCTGTGGTACAATATGTGGGGGCGCAGGAAGGGCTTTTGAGCCGAAAAGCGCTAGAGGATCTCTTAGCGAGGGCACCTGCCGATTATAAACCTAGAAAAATATGAATGAAGCCGAAAAAACGGAATTTCTTGAGGACGTGGCGGCTGAAAAAATAGCTTTCGCGTCAGAAGACCAAGAAAAAGTGGCGCACGAGCTCAAAATCCTTCAGACAAAATTGCGCAAACGTTTCAGTATGAACGATCGAGCTTTGATTGCGGGAGCGGAAGAAATGACGATGAATAGCGGGCAGAAGGAAGAAGCTTGGAAAGAATTGCGAACGATTCAGAGTGACATTTCTAAAATGCTCGCCGATAGATCCAGCGGACGAGAAGAGCTTAAAAGAATTGAGAAACGTATTCAATCGCTTGAGTCCATTCTTTCTCCAGAGAATCAATGAGTCGGTCTCGGAAATGACTTTTTTCACATCTCCAAACGCGTGTTGGAGATTTTTTCTACACTTTCAAATCGCCATTCTTATTCTTCCTTAAAAATGTCAAGTTTCGACAATAATTCTGTTTTGATTTCTTCAGGAGTGTTCACTAGATATTTATCTCTGACGTATGCTTGACGTTTGAGCAGGGCTTGTAAGTTTGCATTCGCTTGTTTGTATTGTTCTTCAAATTCCTTCGGAAATAATCCTTCTAATATTTGAAAGTATGCGAAAATTACGGAGAGAGTACTGCCGTAACAAGCGATCCACGGGTTACGACTTCCACCTTTCAATTCATTATCAATGTTAGCGGGCGCTTGACTGATTGCTTTCTTGATAATTTTTATTATCCCTTCCTCGGTATTCTCATCATTTTCGTTTGAGTTATCACCTCCTTCAGTATTTAGTACACCTTTTTCAAGTAGATTTGTCATTTTTTTGATGCTATTTTCTTTTTAAAACTTTATTGACCGCATCTCTAATATCTTTTTCGCCCATTCCATAATGCTCGAGAAGTTCCTCTGGCTTTCCTGATTGACCGAATTCATCTTTCACTCCTACAAACTCTTGTGGAACGGGATAATTTTTGGCCAAGAATTCTGCAACAGCGGAGCCCATTCCGCCAGCTATTTGATGCTCCTCTACAGTGACAATTCTTCCCGTCTCTTTAGCAAGACGCAGTATGGCATGTTCGTCCAAGGGCTTAATGGTTGAGAGATTAAGAACTTTCACTCCTATCTTCTCTTTCTCCAATTCCTTGGCGACTTTGAGCGCTTTGTGAAGAAGCGCGCCTGTCGCGATAATACCCACTTCTGCCTTTCCTACAATTGGTTCGAAGAAAACGTGCGCTTTTCCTACCTCAAATGGAGTATCCTCCGTAGTTATAACAGGAGTTTTATCGCGTGCGAGCCGAAGATAAACCGGCTTCCCCATCTTCGCCACAGCTTGGGTTGCCTTCTTGGCTTCTATTGCATCGCATGGCGAAATTACAACCATGTTGGGAATAACCCGAGTGATGGCAATGTCTTCAATCGCCTGATGCGTCCCCCCATCGGGACCCACAGAAATTCCAGCGTGTGAGCCCGCTATAATTACCGCTCTGTCGTTGTAACAAATCGTTGTGCGAATCTGCTCCCAGTTTCTGCCCGGAGAAAACATGGCGTAAGAGGAAATGAACGGGATTTTCCCCATTGCTGACATCCCCGAAGCCACGCTAGCCAAATTCTGCTCGGCCACCCCCATTTCGATAAACCTCTCTGGAAATTTATTTTTGAAAAGATGCATCTTGGTGCTCTCTGTTAGGTCAGCGCAAAGGCCCACGACCCTTTTGTCCGCTTCTCCCGCGAGCACCAAACCTTCCCCGAACCCTTTACGGATTTCGGCCAATTCGACATCATTGTCAAAGAGTTTGGAATTGAGTTTTTGAGATTGGCTTAACATTATAGCAGTCCTTTTATTTTAAGAATCCCGAAGCTAATCGAAGATATAACTAAAATTATTCCTTCAATCCTTCTTAGTGAATAGTCTCGCAAGGTCTGCGGGTAGTCGTAACTGGCTTTTTTATTGAAAAGGAGCGTAATACCCAGAAGAAAGCTCACAGCTATGAATAGATAAATCCAGGTCGGCTGAAGCAACTTGCTGAACCAGAGCGTAATAGCCAAGAGAAGAAAAACTATTTTTAATATTATTTCTATATACCTCATCGTTGTTATTTTTAAAGCTAAAACCTGACAGCTAATAGCTTCCCTACTCATGTTCACTCCTAATCTTTCCTCCCAGCGTTCGGAGCGCGTGAAGAGCAATCTTTTTCTCCTCCGGAGTGGTCGGAGGCTTGCCATGCCATTCGAATTTTCCTTCAAATTCTGGAATGCCCTTTGATGGAATCGTGTGAGCTATAATTACCGATGGCTTCTCGCTCACCGCCCGTGCTTGCCCAACCGCCTCGTCAATTGCCCGAAAGTTATGCCCATCCACCTCCTGCACATGCCAGTTGAATGACCTCCATTTGTCCACAATGGGCTCTAAAGGCATGATGTCCTCGGTGAAGCCGTCTATCTGAATGTTGTTGCGGTCCACTATCGCCGTCAGGTTTTGCAATTTTTCTTTCCCGGCAAGAAGTATCGCCTCCCACGTTTGGCCTTCATCATGCTCGCCATCGGACATAAGGCAATAAAATTGCTTTCCGCTTGAGCGCCCGTTGTCCATGCGGTCTGCAAGCGCCATACCTACAGCTTGTGAGAGACCTGCGCCGAGTGGTCCCGACGAGGTTTCAAGCGAGGGAAGCCATTCTCGGTGTGGATGCCCCTGAAGACGTGTGCCGAATTTGCGAAGCGTCTTCAATTCCGAGACGGGAAAATATCCGGCGTGGGCCATCGTAGCGTAGAGAACCGGACAAATGTGGCCGTTTGAAAGCACAAGTCGGTCTCGCTCCGACCAGTCCGGCTTTTTTGGGTCATGCTTCAACGCGTAAAAATAGAGGTATGTAAAAATATCGGTCATGCCAAGTGGCCCCGCCGTGTGTCCCGAGCCAGCCTCGATGAGCATCTCAATAATCGAGGTGCGGATTTGGTTGGCTGTGAGTTCAAGTTCGTGAATTTTTTTGTCATCCAACATGGTAGTTTAGTATGATAGTAAGTTAGTATATTAGTATGCCAGAAACTAGAATTCTTCTAAAATACCAACTTACTATCTACTAGCTTACTTTCTTAAACTCCTCAACCGTTTCCACAAGATTTTCGCTCTCGAATATCGCCGAGCCCACCACGAGCCGGTCTGCGCCTTCTTCTTTTAAAAGCTTCGCATTCTCCAAATTTACCCCTCCATCAACTGACACCAAAATCTCCGGATGATTGTTCTTGAATTCCCTGATTTTACCATAGACTCTCTCGTCAAGCTCTTCTCCCTGGAAGCCAATCTTCGCAATTCCCATAAATTGCACGAATTGAATGTTCTCGAGATAAGGCAAAATGGCATCATTCGGCGTATCGGGATTAAGAGCAATCCCCAGTTCAACCACATCTTGAGTTGCAGAAAATATCGAACTTATCTCATTTTTTAGCGCTTCAACATGAATAATAATGCGCGATGCCCCTGCGCTTATCCAATCGGAAACAACCGCCTCGGGATTCAGGACCATCAAATCAACTTCAAAATCAAGCTCTTTCCAATAGGGCATTCCTTCGTCCTCTTTCAAAATCTTCTCGAAATCGACGCTGTATTTTCCCTTTACATATGGCCAGCTCTCCCTCGGCACAAATTTCCCGTCACAGACGTCAATCTGCACTAAAGGAACGAGACCTTTCACTTGCGAGAGATGCTCCTCTAAATCTTCGAAATTTTTGGGGATGATGGCGGGGATTATGGTCATGAAAAAAGCTTTTAGCTTCTAGCTGTTAGCTACTAGCTTTAAAATTAAAAGCTGACAGCTAATAGCTCTAAGTTAGCTAATGTTGTCTAACATCGCATTCCTCTTCATATGCCTCTCGTCGGCTGAAAACGGTGTCGCGAGCCACATATCAACTGCCTGTTTCGCTTCGGAAAAAGGCACAAAGTCCGCGCCTAACGCAAGGACATTAGCATCATTGTGTTCTCTTCCGAGACGGACAACTTCCAAATTCCCGCCATCATACACAATCGCTCGCACCCCGGGAAACCGATTGCACACTATGGCTTCGCCTTGCCCCGATTTGCCTATTACAATTCCCCTATTCTTCTCCGGATTTTGAGCTATCGTAAACGCAAGTGGAGTCAAAATTTCCGGGTAATCATCTCCCTCCACATATTTTTTCGCTCCAAAATCTTCCACGTCGAAATCCTTGCCGAGAAGATATTTCTTAAGCTCCTCTTTCAATGCAAATCCCGCGTGATCGGACCCGATAAAAATTTTAGATGATTTCTGCATGGAACTAGTATATCACTAAGTCTCGGGTTTTGATAAGAATCCTGCCTCGTCTTTTAAAATGTCTTAAAAAAAGCTGTCATTTCTGACAGCCATGACGTCCTCCCTACATTCTCAGTCCAATACCGAGGGCTCTACACCCAAACGTTTGAGTTTGAGGCGAAGACTTCGAAGAGCTTTGTTTTGGATTTGACGAATCCTTTCCCTAGTGACTCTTAGCAGTGGAGCGATTTCTTCCAGCGTTTTCTCATCTTGGCCATCAAGTCCAAAACGCGCAGTTAAGATTGTCGCCTCTCTTTTAGACAGTGTGCTCACCAAGCGTCGAAGCACGGCGTACTCGACCTTCACTTCCACTTCTACATCTGGAGGTAAAACACTACTGTCGGGAATCATTTGCTCGAGGATAAAAGAATCTTCGTCAGTTTCCATCGGCACTTGGAGCGAGGTCGTTCCGGTTACAGCAAGACGAAGTTTCCTAACACGGAGAGCTGTGATGCCGAGTTCTCCAGCAATTTCTTCATCGGTTGGTTCTCGGCCAAGTTGGCGGTGAAGCTCTTCATCGACTCGACCCAACTTGGAGAACGTTTCGAACACGTGCGGAGGCAATCTAATGGTTCTTCCCTGGCTTGATAAAGCGCGCATGATTGCTTGCCTAATCCACCAACGGGCATAATTCGATAGCTTACCCCCTTTTCCGAGTTCAAACTTATCGACCGCTTTCATGAGACCAATATTACCCTCATTAATAAGATCAAGTAATGGCATTCCAAGATCTTCGAAATCGCGAGCAATTTTTATGACCAACCGAAGATTGGCCTTAATCATATGTTCTCGAGCCCGTGGACGATCTTTCTCCGGACCATGTATGATTTGATTAAAAAGCTCCAATTCTTCAGCCGGGGTGAGCACTTGAACCAGCCCGACTTCTTTCATATACAAACGGAGTGCGGAACTATCCTTCGCACCCCCGCCCATTTCTGTGGACACGGATGCAATCGGTAATTCAACATCGTTCATAGAAGTTTCCTGTCTCTGTTTTCTGATTCACGTTGTTCTGTCTGGCTAAAATAGTATTCCAAGAACAATAGTTGTCAATCTTTCGATATTTCATTTTTTACTATGTAAAATTGTCTGTAAAATTATCCCACTCGTCTTAATTACTTTTTTTGAAAAATCAGCCAAAAAACTCGCCGAAGCCCCGCCTTGCTAGACCTTGATATCGGGGAAACGGACCCAATCCCAATGTCAAGGTTTAACCTTGCCGAAGACCCTTTAAATAACTTGACTATTACATAGCATGTATGTTATAGTAGCGAAAGAAGATCGATTCATCTAGATTAGCTATTCAATTGCTACCCCTTGCCACAATCAGTGGACTCATAAATGCGTACCGATAGTACGGAGTTAAATGAATTGGTTGTCTGAACCTATGAAAATCAAGTTATGTTTCGATGTCAGATTCCTCTTTAAAGAGAAGGATCACGAGAAAGCGGATCGGGAGGGATATTACGAGCGCGCTTTCGTAGGTGACCTCTACTACTCCTTCTCAAGGACAATATCGCTACCTTGTTTGCCTTTAAAAGGTCAAACCTACCAGCTAAGATACGACCCAGTGACCGACAGCCCGAACGCTGTCGGAGACAATATGCACTATCGTGTTCGAGATTCTGGATTCATTGAGCAAGACGAGAAGGAGAATATATTTCCGTATTTCGTTATTTCAGACGACAAGTCGTTCAGTGAATGGCTGGATGAAAATCCTACCCAAAAAAATGTAGGAGCGACCAATCAGTACGCAGAGTGGGAAAGTGAAGTAGAGCGAGGAATGGTCGAACTGACCAAAACATTCAAGCAACATGGCTGGGAACAAGAGCTATAAATTGATCCACCGGCTTGATAAACAGAAGGAGTGCCCATCCGGGACGCTCTTTTTTTATTCACATGCTCAACCACGTATATCTTAGCTCGTTGTCGTACCAAGTCATCGACTCACTTATATTCTCTATCCATTCCCTATAACATTTAATCCTACCAAAAGTAAGAAAATTGCTAATAAGACCGAAACTATAAGCAAGTATATCTCAGTAAAATCAAAAACGTAGTTATTTATTAATCCTAAGACTATTAACAACCCTAGACCTATCATGCCTATCCAGCTCAGGTGTTTTCTATTTTTAGAGATAAACATTTTGTTCTTATGTTAATTTACCAGCTTCAATCACATGCCTTACTAACGTATGAGTATACCCTAGTTCATTACTGTACCGTGTTAGCTTCGTCCAACTTATTCATCAAGTTGAAATGACTTTACGTCGGAGATGGTATAGCCGGATGAACGTAGGCTGTCTAAAATACGTAACGGTCTCGCGGCAAAGAAGATTAGTAGTTTTGGCAGGTTTGGATTTGAATGGTGGATTCTAATCGCAAACCAGGTCGGGTAATTTTTGATATTTATCTGCGACTTTAGTAATTCGACTTGACTATTTCTATTAATAACCAATTTATTATCCGAAACCGTTATGGAATGAACTCCTGTATATCTGAGAATCAATCGCAACGTAGATATAAGGGTTAACATCCACCAATTAGAAGCGAATATTCCTTTGAATTCTTTTTCCATAAATGAATACACTATTTATAATCAATCCACTTCTTCATAATAATACGACTGCTCCACACCCTTCATGAAAACTTCGCGGTCATCGATCCTATCGGTCAATGCGGAGCGCAAAAGTTCACGAATCTCAAGATCCTTCACCGGGCTGCGCTCCATAGCGTTCAAATAATCGGATTTATCTATCTTGACCCAATCAATACATTGTTTGAGATTTTTTTTCAGAATCAAATCGAGCCAGACCCTCATACTCCGTCCGTTGCCTTCCATAAACGGATGAGCGATATTCATTTCCACATATTTGGCAACGATGTTCTCAAAAGTACTTTCCTGCATTTCATCGATCTTTTTTAAACTTTCTTCCAGATATAAACAAGAAGCAAATCGGAAGCCACCTTTGCTTATATCTTTCACACGAATCTGGCCAGCAAAATCGTAAAGCCCTCCAAATAAATATTCATGAATTTGTTGCAAGCCTCTAGTCGTGCCAACCTCAAAACTCTCAATTTCCCGACTACCAAAAAGTTCCTTGGCCCGTTCTTTGCTCGTTTGATCAACATTTTTCATTGTTTTATTATACCATTTTTACAGATATTTTTCCACAACAGTACCCCCCATAAAAATCAAATTTATCCCCCCACCCTTATAACATGCTCACCAAGAGTGCGACATAATATTTATCTAGGAAATTCTTTGCTACGCCATATTCATTTTACTGAGGTGAGATAGTGAAATAATTATCACTTTCATCACATTTTGTGACTCCCGTATCTACTTCATCACAGACCTTGATTTTGTAATTCTTGTTGGTCTGAATTTTCGCATCACCAACAAACGATGATGCAAACACTCCATTACCCAAGGGATTTACCTTAATAAAATCACTTCTAACTACTGCATTATTTGCATCTATCAAGTAAGCTGCGAATTTTCGAGTAGGTGTATAATTTGCACCCTGTGATTTCCAAGTAAATCCAAGATCTCCTGCTATCACAATATTTCCATATGGAATCTTCTCTCCACCATTTGGAGAAACAACCACTAGTCCGGGATATTTACCGCCTGACATATTTGGGTTAGTTGTAACTTCTGGCACTGAGGTCGTTTGTCGATAAATAGTTGTCGGCTTTTTTTTGAATGCAAAGTATCCAAAAGTAGTCACAAGAATAATGATTATTACAATTAACCAAATATTTACTGGACCTTTTTGAAAATTTCTCATGTTTGAAATCTAAATTATTTTTAAAGTTATACAAGCCTACCAGCCTTTATCACATGCTCCACCAACGTATACGTATACCCCATTTCGTTGTCATACCACGCGAGGACTTTAACAAGATTGCCGTCGACGACACGGGTAAATTTGAGGTCTGCGATAGAGGCGTGGGAGTCGCCCAAAATATCGGAGGAGACGAGGTCTTCTTCGGTGACGGCGAAGGTGTCTTTCCAACGCTCCAAGGTAGCGGCAGCACGCAAAATCTCATTCACCTCTTCTACTGACGTCGTCTTCTTTGAAATAAACGTAATGTCGGCAATAGAGCCGGCAACGACTGGCACGCGTAAGGAAATTCCGTCAAATTTTCCCGCAAGATCGGTGATTGCCATCGTAGTCGCGATTGCGGCACCTGTCGAAGAAGGGACGATATTTTGCGCTGCCGCTCTTCCCTCTCGAAAATCTTTCTTATTCGGCCCGTCGACAAGTCCTTGGCTCGCCGTGTATCCATGCACTGTGCTCAAAATCGCCTTTTCTACCCCCAGTTTCTCATGCAAAATCGCCAAAAGAGGAGAAGCCGCGTTTGTGGTACACGAAGCGTTTGATGTTATTGGGCATTTGCCAAATTTTTCTTCGTTTACACCGAGAAGTATTGTGTCCGCAGACTGCGCCGCTCCCTTTTCATCTTTTGCCGGAGCGGAAATCACGACAAGCCTTGCTCCCGCATCAAGATGAAATTTGGCTTTCTCGAAGCTGGTAAAGAGGCCCGTAGACTCGACAACAACATCAATCTCAAGCTCTTTCCAAGGCAATTTCGTGCCATCTTTTTCAGAAAGATAGGTTACTTCTTTCCCCTCAATTATTAATTTTGACCCCTGAATTTTGACTTCTAAACCGCTTCTTCCGTACACGGTATCGTATTTCAAAAGATACGCCATATTGTGTATGTCGCCCAAATCGTTCACCGCCACAACTTCAATTTCTTTCCTGTCTTTTGCAATTTTATAAAAAGCTCTGCCAATTCTACCAAAACCATTTATCGCAACTCGAATTTTTTTCATAGAGATGTATATTAATTAGTGTTCAAATTATATCATAAACGCAATGCCAATCCACGAATAAAAATAAACCCCTCTCCTCGAAGACTCGTTTCTCCCCTTGGAAATGGGAGAAGGATCCCTCCCCTCCTTGCTAAGGAGGGGAGTCGAGTCTGCGAGACGGGGTGGTAATTATTATTCGCATGCTCTACTCGTAAGGGTTCCTAACCATTCGTATCATTCGCCGACTTATTCGTATATTCGCATCGTGCTACTATTTTAATTGCGATTTGAACAACTCCTGCAAAGTCTTAGGATTGGCGGAGCCTTTCGTCTCTTTCATCGCCTGGCCGATAAGAAACTGCAAGCTCGCCTCTTTGCCTGCCTTGTAATCCGCGACTACCTTGGGATTGCCTGCAATTATCCCCTCAATAATTTTCTTCAAGGCTTCAGGGTCATTTTTTTGAAGCAGTCCTCGTTCCTCGGCAATTTTTTCCGCGCTTCCGCCTCCATTAAACATTATGGCAAGAATATCTTTTGCTGCCCGAGACGAGAGCTTTCCTTCATGAATCATTGAAATGAGAGACGCAAAATCATCCGCCGGAATCGGATTTGTCTTCCATGCGTTCGGCTCTTTTTTTATTAGCCCAAGCAAGTCCGAACTCAAGTAGTTTGCCGAAAGCTGAACAAGCTTTTTATCGCCTTTAAATCCCTCAATCGTCTTTTCAAAATAATCCGCCCACGCGACGTCATTTACAAAAATATCAATGTCCCCTGCTTTGAGCTCAAACTTTGTCTTATATCTCTCTCGTCTCTCCCAGGGAAGCTCCGGCAATTCTGCTTTGAGCTTTGCATGAGAAAATTCAGGAATTTCGCTCAACATTAATTTGGGCAAATCTGGGTCGGGAAAATATCGATAGTCATGTGAGTCCTCTTTCGCCCTCTGCGAGAAGGTGGCTTCTTTGTTTTCGTCCCAACCACGAGTTTCTTGAATTACTTTCTCTCCTTTTTCCAAAAGCTCAATATGTCGGGCCACCTCGTACTCGATAGCTTTCTCCACAGTTTTAAACGAGTTTAAGTTTTTAACTTCAACCTTGATTCCAAAATCTTTTGTATCTGAAACTGAAATATTCGCTTCGACACGCATCTCCCCCTTCTCCATATTCGCCTCGCCTGCGCCAAGATACTGAAGAAGAAGCTGTAATTCTCTTGCAAAGTCACCCGCCTCTTTTGCGCTATGTATCACAGGCTCCGTGACAAGCTCCATCAAAGGAAGTCCTGAACGGTTAAAATCTACTAAACTACAATCATTTGATTCATGCGATGATCGTGCCGTGTCTTCTTCGAGATGAATTCGAGTAAGAGCCACACCACTCAATTTTCCTCCTTTAATGAGAGGAAACTGGTACTGTGAAAGCTGATAGCCCTTCGGAATATCAGGATAGAAATAATTTTTGCGGTCAAATTCGGTAAAATCGGCAATCTCGCCCCCGACAGCAACTCCCATGGACAGCACATGCTTTACCGCCTGCTTGTTGATGACGGGAAGCGTGCCAGGGTAACCCATGCAGACAGGACAAATATTCACGTTCGGCTTTTTCTCATCCGGGTCATTTTTGGAATTGCAAAACATCTTCGTCACGGTTTTTAGCTCGGCGTGAATTTCAAGTCCAATAGTTGTTTTGTATTTTTCACTCATTGTCTTACGTCTTAAACTAACAGTAAAAAACTCACTTCGAAGGTCGTTTTAAAATGAGCTCCTCTGGATTCTCTTTTTCTAAATTAGTTACAAGACGTTCTGATACGACACCTGCATCTAAAAAGTCCCCGAAATTTTCTGGTTTCTGCTCATCAAAAAGATGAGTCTGCATCCCACCCGGGTAAACTCCTATTACCTTTATTGACCCGCCCTTCACCTCCTCTCTTAAGGAGTCCGTAAATCCTTTTGCCGCATATTTACTGGCCGCATAACCTGACGCAGATGGTCGGCCAGAAAGCGCGCTCGTGGAAATAATATTCATAATGATTCCGAAATTTTGTTTTTTCATTTGGATGAGCGCCGCTTTCGATCCGTACATTGTTCCCAGCACATTTACCTCAAAAAGATCGCGCACACGATCAATATCAAGATCTTCTACTTTGGCAGGAGGTTGCCAAATTCCAGCATTATTTACCCAGATATCTACGCGACCAAAATGCGCAATTGTTTCTTGGAGTAATTTTTTTATTTCTTTTTCCTTTGTCACATCAGCAGAGATAGCAAGGCCATTGATCTCCTTGGCTATTTCCTCAATCTCTTTTTGAGTTCGGGCTGAAACTACAACTTTCGCCCCCCGCCTTGAAAAAGCGACAGCGAGCGCTTTCCCGAGACCTCGGCTTGCGCCAGTAATTACTACAACTTTATCTTTCATACGGTCAATATTACACGCTCCTAAATATTTTTACCAACTCGTCTCCAAATTTTTTAATTGAAACATCGTCGTAAACAGAGACAGACAGAACAAGAGGGTTGAGTTTCTTCATCTCTTTTATAGTCTTCCCCAAATGTTTTGCGTCCACGACATCCGTTTTTGTGAGAATAATAATTTCTTTCTTCTCGGCCAAATCTTTGTCATAGTCTTCAAGCTCTTTGCGGATTATTTTGTACGCTCCCTGCAAATCCTCATTTTCAAGCGAAATGCAATGAAGGAGAATTTTTGTTCTTTTTATGTGCCGTAGAAATTTATCTCCCAAACCCTTTCCCTTTGAAGCTCCCTCAATGAGCCCGGGAATGTCGGCTAGAATGAATCCGAAAAAATCTCCGAGATTTGGCTCTAACGTAGTGAATGCATAGGACCCGACCTTGGCGTCCGCATTGGTAAGAACATTCAAAAGACTCGATTTTCCGGCATTCGGGAGTCCAATAATCCCCGCATCAACAAGCAATCGAAGTTCCACAAAAAAGTCCGCCGCTTCGCCTATTTTCCCCTCCGTGAACTGCCGCGGACTTCTGTTGGTGGACGCTTTGAAATGTTCGTTTCCTAACCCGCCTCGCCCGCCCTTCAAAATAAGGGTAGTCTCTCCGTCTTGCAACAGCTCGTGAACCGTGCCATCGCTCAAGTTGGTAATAAGTGACCCAAGAGGAAAATCAATGACAAGATCGGGCGCGTTTTTTCCATACATATTTTTTTCCATTCCGTCCTGTCCATCTTCTGCCTTAAACTCTCTTTTATTGCGATATTTTGCCAAAACGCCCAAATCGCGAATAGCCCGAGCATAAATGCCTCCGCCATTCCCGCCGTTCCCTCCCGCAGGTCCCATCCTGTCCTTGCCTTTCTCCTGAAGCCAGCGCACCACGCCGTCTCCCCCGTCACCCGCCTTCATATGTATTTTTAGTTCGTCGATGAAAGCCATAAATAGTTATAAAGTAGAAAGTTATAAGGTTATAAAGTAAAGACTCGATTAAATTTTCTTTATGAATGCGGACAATAATCTGGAAACTTCAAGTGCCATATCACGCAAGGTACGGAAATCTGATTCATGCAGATACTTTAATTCAAAAGCGAGATAAAGCAAAGAACGAACTTCGCCAGATGACCCTTTTGCTATATAAAGAAAATTTCTTAATTCAGCATTTGTGTGTCGCTCAAAACCCTCAGCAATATTGTTCATAATTGAAACTGAAGCACGTTGTATCTGATCCTTAAAAGCATAATCTCTATTGTTGGCAAAAAGTTTATACAAAAGTAAAGTTAACGTTTTTGACTTCTGCCAAGCAATAATTTCCTCAAAAGATGTAATCCTCATTTCTTAACTTTAAAACTTTATAACCTTATAACTTTACAAACTTAAGATTGCTCGCTTTGCGAGCTCGATTGCTCCTTCTTTCGACTTCGCCACAACCAAAAAGCGGTTGTTGTGGCAAAAGATGGCGTCGGCCACTCCGGTCGCTTTTGCGAGCTCCTCGTTTCTTTTTCCCGCCCAAGCCTCTGGCATGTCTTTTCGGCTTACAAACTGCGCCAAAGAATCCCTGACCGCTTTTACGCCGTATGTACCATCGGCGCGGTGATACACCACAAAAAGAGGTTCGGGCAATTTCGATAAAACCTCCTGCCAAAAATATTCCTTCTCAAGAACCACAATTCTTTTGTCCTCTGATTTCCTATAATCTTCAAGGACTCTCTTTTCCCCTTCCATTTCGTCTTGCAAAAACTTGACAGCTCGCGAGAGAATCTTTTTGCAGAGGCGCACAGTTTCCTCAAATTTCGCAAAAGCCGTGTCGCTTTCTTCTTTCCAGGTGGGGTTCGACATCAAGACAAACTGATGCAAGGAATAGGAGTTGATATCGGGGAAAATTGGCTTTGAAAGAGCCACTCCGTTGTCATGGGCATCGAAAGGAGCCACGAGCTCAAGGTCGATTCTTTGAGCGACCTCAATTGAGCCTCCGCAGATTTCCCTTCCAAACTTCTTCCACACCAACCCGAATGCGGCAAAGGGAATTTCGTTTTCTCTTCTTCCCGCCCCGCCTTTCTGATGGTGGTCAAAACGATTCTTTTTTTCATCGTAGACATCCCCTACGTCAACGACATATTCTCCCCTTTCCCAGTCCTTCGGGTTTCGACTTCTTACTATCTCGACTTCTTGAGCTTCTTTTTTCAAGTGAAGAAGAAGAGTGGCCACGGCAAAACAGTCATCCGTATGGAATGTTCCTGTGTGAGTCACAATGACGGGCTTGTTAGTTTTAGAATTTTTCTCTTCCATAATTGAGGGTTTTTACGTGCCAGACCAGATCATCAATAAATTTCTCAACGCGCTCGTCATATTTTTTATCCAGAATATTTCCTTTCTTATCAAAAAGTTCCTCAACATTGCCGAAATAAAGAGTGTTGAGCGATACCACCAACCCAAGTTTTCGAAACACGTGTATCAACAACTCCACCATTCTTGCTCCTCCAAAAATCCCGTTTGAGACCGCAGCCACGGCAACCGGCTTTCGTTTGTACTCTCCGTATGCCGAATCCAAGATAATTTTGAGTTCCCCGGGAAATCCGTGATTGTACTCGGGAGAAACAATAATAAATCCCTCCGCTCTCTTTGCAATTTCTCTCCATCGCGTTACTTTTGGATCATCTTCCCACGAAGGAATGGTCCGACCAAAAAGGTGGTCCCGAACATCAATAAGTTCCGTTTCAATATCTTTTCTTTTTTGGATGCGGGGTAGGATATAATGGGCTACTTTCTCCGAGAATCTTCCCTTCCTCGCTGTACCTAACAATATGGGTATATACATAACAGTTTAGTACTTACGTTTTTTTCTCTTACACCGCTTGCTAGCGGTGTCCTCATTTTTACAGCTACTCTAGGACTCGCAGGTAAAAATGGGAACTGCACTCAAACGCGCAAGCTCTTGATAAACAAGGATAAATTGATTATTACATGAAAAAGCTTGAGAGCATAGGGCAAAGAAAGTCGCCGAGCACCTCCGGTGCTCGGCGACTTTCTTTTAGCTCAGCGACTGAATAGAAACTTTAAAGTAGGGCTGACGGTGGCCGTATTTTTTGAAATATCGGCTCTTCTGCTTGTATTTGATAACATCCACCGTTTTGTGGCGCAATGCTTCTTCAAAAATGCCGGTTACCTTTGCTCCAGGAATATAGGGCATGCCAATAGTGGTTTCCTCGCCTTTATCAACCAAAAGCACCCTATCGAATATAATTTTGTCTCCTTTTTTAAATTCGCCCTGAAGTTTCTCAATGGAAATAACGTCTCCCTTCGAGACCTGATACTGCTTACCTCCTGTTAATATAATTGCAAATTCCATAGTGGACAAGTATACACGAACATATTTTTTTCGCAAGAAATATCTATTTAATGCGACTCAACCTAGTTATTCGTCCTCGCCCACATCTGGCTTCTCGAGCGCTAAAGGCTCAAAGTCGCTCGCTTTGCCGGTGATGCGAACGACATCTTTGTTTATCTTGCCAAACTCTTTGTCCGATGTATTGAAATGGCTAACCACAGTTGCAAGCGAGTTGCCGAGCTTGCCATGATACTCTTGATAGGAGCGGAGATGCTTCTGGAGAGCCTCCACATTTTTGCGAATATCTTTTGCCGATTCTTCTATCTGGAGTGCCTTCAAGCCTTGTAACACAGTCTGGAGAAATGCCAGGAATGAAGTCGGAGACACAATCAGCACATGCTTGTCCTTAAAGGCATATTCAATGAGGTCGCGGGTATTGATTTTCATCCCACCCACTTCTGCGACCAAAAGGTCATAATAAATTGCTTCGTGCGGAATAAACATGAACGCAAAATCCATCGTGCCTTGCGAAGGCTGAACGTATTTTGCCGTTTCATCAATGCGATTTTTGAGATCGCCTTTAAACGCCTTCTCGAGACGCTCGCGCTCCGCCGGGTCTTTCTCCGCAACAAGACGATTGTAATTTTCAAGCGAAAACTTCGAGTCAATCGGAATAATTTTGTCTTTCACGTGCACGACCGCATCCACAATCGTGCCATCCTTGAATGGATACTGCATTTCGAAGCTCCCCGGAGGCAGAACATTTTTGAGCAATGTCTCAAGATAGTATTCGCCAAGTATTCCTCTCTGTTTTGGATTTTTCAAAATGTCCTGCAGGTTTTGTAACTGGTCGGCAAAGGATACCACCTGCTTGTTGGTCTCGTCGAGCTTGGTCAAGCCCTGTGTCACGTCGCGGATAAGCTTTGCCGACTCGCTAAACTGGGTACGGACAGAATCGCTCATCTGCTTTGACCCTTCGGTCATTTTGGCGTCCACGGTTTTTCCCAAATCACTCATTTTTGAGTCCACCGTCCTCCCAAGCTCATTTAGCTGATTCAATAGCAATGTGAGCCCTTGACCGTCTTCCTTCGGCTTATCCCTTTTTCTCAAAAAAAAGAAAAGTAAAGCGCCATTTCCCACGAGGAAAATAACCAAAATCAGGACAAGAACGTAGATATTAATTTGCATGGGGGTATTATACCAGAGAACGTGTAACATATAACATGTAACATTTAACGGGTAACGGGTAACGGGTAACATCTGATAGGAAACTTAAATTTTTTCTGACATACGTTATAATCTTGCTATAGCTAGATTATAACGTATGTCTTGAATCTAAGAGAGGTTGGAAGAGTATTTGAGATGACGCATTACAATTTATTCATTTCGAGTTATAATAGCTATATGAAAAAAAGATATTGGTTGAAGGGAGGAGTTATAGGATTTTTGACTCCCATAATTTTTATACCCTTAGGATATAGTCCCGTTGGTTTTGTAACTGGCCTTCTATTGACTCCTGTTGTCTTTATAACCAAAATGATTTTTGGGAGTTCAATCCTGGAAGAAAATACTGTGGATGGGACCGTAGTTTCAAATAGTATAGCTTCCGTGTTTCGCTTAGCTGCTGTGTTTTCCCCAATTTTTTGGTTTTTCATTGGTGCAATTTTAGGTTGGTTTTATGGCAAAATTAAAAACCGAAACTCTAAATCTATAAGCTAACAGCTAATAGCTAACAGCTACTCTTATGTCCCTCCAATCCCAAATAAAAAACGAAATTAAAGAAGCGATGCTTGCAAAAGATGCCGACAGGCTCGGGGTTGTTCGGGGTCTGACTGCCGCGTTTGTAAACGAGCTAGTGGCAAAGGGCAGAAAACCGCAAGAGGAACTTTCCGACGAAGATGCCCTCGCTGTCATCCGGCGAGCGGTCAAACAAAGGAAAGATTCAATCGAACAGTTCAAAGCGGGGGGAAGAAACGACCTTGTCAAATCCGAAACAAAAGAACTCGTAATTTTAGAAACATATCTGCCCCAGATGATGAGCAAGAGCGACATCCTCAAAATTGCAAAAGAAAAAAAATCGACAATGGGCATCACTGAAAAATCAAAAATGGGACAGTTCATGGGAGTACTGATGAAGGAGCTCAAAGGTAAAGCTGACGGTGGAGATGTGAAGGAAGTAGTAGAAAAATTATTTAGTTAAAAAAAAGATGAACCCTGAGAAGCCAGATTCCGGCAAACGATTTCAATCCATGCGCGACGTTGTAGCTGGTAAAATCTCCCAAGAAGAGGTGGAAAAAGCCGAAATGGACGCTCGTATTTTAGAAGCAGGACAAAAAAAGGGAAAGAAAAAACTGAGAAAAGTCGGGGTAAATCCTCAAATTAATTTGAACCTTTCCTCTCCTGAAGAGAAAAAAGAAAGCGAATAGATCTAACTATTTAATTTTTTCTCGTAAATTTCGCTTCATCCCCGCACCTATCGAATAGATGCGGTGATGTATTTTTTCCCTTATGTAAGGTATAATTTTCCTTGGCTGCACAAAACGTGTAGTTAAAACAAAACATACTCCTATGGCAAAAACACTTAGCAGTGGTGGCGAAATCAGTTCGAAGACAGGTTTCGGCTGGAATGTTGAAAATAGTCTGGTTGCGGAGCCAGATGATGAAAAAACCTCCGCAGGAAGAAGACCCAACACTGGGTCGAAAAAAGATTTGAAACCCCCGCTCATCAAAAAGCGCCATGGTGGGACATTCCCACGCCGTGAATCAATGATTTTGTCGCAACGATAATTCGCGTCTCAACTCACTTCGCGCCCGAGCTCGCTCGGGCTTTTTTCTACCCATGTCAAGGGGAGTCCTGTCAACGAGCGCAAATCTCCAAAGTTTTTTTGACCACACGGGACCTGCATAGTCCACTCCTATTCGAGGAGTTTTTTTAATATTTTTTTTCACCACTTTCACTCCCCTGTCCTCGAACCACAGTCCCGATTTTCTAGCCGCGCTTTTTCCGTTCAAACTTTTGTCGATTTGCAAGAATTTTGTAATTCTTCCAGGCCCATTTTTCCCTTCAACCCCCCGAATCAAAACTGCTGACGGATAACCCTTGTCACCCGTCACGACGTTCAACATGTAGTGCATTCCGTAGGTAAAATACACATAAAAGACCCCGCCTTTCTCGTACATGACTTCTGTCCGAGAAGTTTTTCCCCTCGAAGCATGGCAAGCCAAATCACCTTCTCCATCATACATTTCGGTTTCCGTGATTTTGTAGGCAACCTCCTTTCCTTCGATTCTACGGACAAGATATTTGCCCAAGAGTTCCGGAGCAACCTTCGCCACCAGCCTCGTGAAGAATGATTGGGGTAACACCTTTTTCATTCTTCAATTGTACCCGTTTTTTCGGCAATACAATAAGAGTTTAAAAATTTGCTGCAAAGCTTGTTTTCTGTTACTTTAATTCCAGTTTGAAAACCTCATACACCGAAATCACCTGACCCCTAACTAATATGACTGACTACTGCTCGTCTCTGGAGAAGATCCAGGGAGTCCTCCCCCGCTCAACCCTCACGTTCATTCACAACTGCCCGCCCCAAAATTCAATCACCTGCTCCTGCCCCTTGCTCTTTATTCCTGGAATGGGCGGAAGCGCGGAACAGTTCGAACTATCGACAAATATCGCGCTTCGGTTCGGACTGGAAACATACGCACTCAATTTGAGAGACCACGGTCCGGGAGAAACTCCGCAAGCTTCTTCGATTCACGATTATGCTAACGATATAGTCTGCATGCTCCTGCATATTGGACGCCCGACGATTATCGTCGGACACTCGATTGCGGGACTCGCCGCGCAAATGGTGGCAGAAAAATTCAGCACGAGCATGGATGACTCAAGTGAAGCCCTCGTAAAAGGTCTCGTCCTTTTATCATCGAGTCCGCCCGCAGGCATCCCGTTCTTCATTCGTCGGATGCTCTACCTGCCATATCTTTGGGCATGGCTCATACCTCCATACAGCACTTTCCGGATGAAGGAGAAACACGTCCTCAAGTTGTTCATGAATCAAACCCCCAACGCCAACAAATACGCTCAAAATTTGAAACTCGCTTCAGGTCTGGCAGTTTGGGAACTTGCCATGGGGAAAATCAGCGTGGACGAGAAAAAAGTTTGCTGTCCTAGCCTTGTCATCGCTCCGACAGAAGACAGGGCGGTTTCCCTGAAAATTCAAAGAGCGGTTGCGGTAAAATACCGTCCCAATTCTGCGTACTGCGAAGTACCAGGCGACCACATGGCTTTCATGTGGTCGAACGGGCCGATAGACGAGGTCATTCGGTGGGTGCAATTGCAAAAGTGGTTCTATCCCGGCGTGGACGTGTTTCCGCGAGTAGAGCCCGCCCGGGAACCGCAGGTTACGCGTAAATAACCGTAATCATTCGTTCTTCTCATCACAACAGAGCCCCAAGGTTTCGGCCTCGGGGTTTTTCTTTTTTTGTCATTTATCCAAAAAATGCTATATTTCTTAGATTGGAAATTAGATATTAGTAATTAGAAATTTCTGCATGTTTGGCCCTATCGTCTATCGGCTAGGACGGAGCCTTCTCAAGGCTCAAAGCAGGGTTCGACTCCCTGTAGGGTCACAGATTTTTGCGTAGCATAAAAAGCTGTGACACTAAGCAGAGCTGGGGGCTCTGCGTCAGGGAGTCGAAGCCCGATTGAGCATTTTTTTTGAGTTTGCTTCAAACGAGGAAAAAATCCAATCGGGGTACTGAACATGTAATGTTCGACTCCCTGTAGGGTCACAAAAATAATGAGGACAATGCGGAGCATTGGCTGAGTATAATTTTGTAGATTCTACAGGGAGTCGAAAGACGGAGCGGGCACCCGTTCACCAGAACGGGTCGCGAGTCGGGGTCGCGGCTTTTGTGAGACGGCGGTCGAACAAAAAGCTGTGACCGACTCCCTGTAGGGTCACAAATTTTTTTAAAGCGAGCAAACTGCTTTGCTCGTGAAAAATTTGTGAAGGCACAGGCCTAGTTCGCGAGTACGCGAACAGCCGAGCCGGGGTCGGCAAGTACTTACATTTTTTGTGATTTTAAGAAACAAAAAATTTAGTAACTTGTGACCACATAAACTTTGAGTGCGTAGCACACAATTATGACCGACTCCCTGTAGGGTCACAGATTTTCGCTCACAATAAGTTCTGTAACATCTCGATTATCCATCGCAAAATTTTATACAACGTGTTCCAAAACTCTTGCAAAATGCCCATGAAAGATGCGCTGAGTGCCTTCAAGACCCCTGCAGTAACATTGACGGGAGAAACCGAGTCGGTATTTGTTTTGATACTTACGCTTACGCCCGGAGCTTCCTGGCCAGGATGATTGAAGCGGTAGCCGGCGGGAATATTGTCAGCGGTTTGAGCAGCGTTTGTTGGAGAATATGGCGGCCAGGAGAGTGAGCCGAACCATGCGGGTTTGGAGGAAAGGTAGAGAGAATTTGGCAGAGTCTGTCCTCCCGTCAAGGCTTCATTTGCAGGAATGCCTTTGCCGAAAATATAGTTCTGTTTCCTGATGAACGTGAGTCCGACATCCATATCAAGTTCCTGGAATCCTTCTGATCTCGGCCAAAGACCTATGGCAGTTCCCTGTGCCGGAAGTGGGTCTAGGTATCCTCCGGTAAGAGAAACAGCATTGCCGGAAAAAGCAGTCGTATGCATGCCTATTCGAGCGCCATTGCTCCATTGCGTTGTAATCGCCGGACAATTTCCTCCAAAAGCCTGGCAGTATCCTAGCAGTCGCGAAGTTCCGGCGCTCAAGGTTACGACACCGCTTGAACCATCAGATGCGCGACTAGTGAGGGTACCTTTGATGCCGAGCCCGGCGACAGGGCTCCAGTCTAGCCAATATATGCCTTGGCTCGGTAGGGCAAATCCCGTGGAGGCTCCATTGCCGATGTTCGGCTGGCCGAGACTATATGCACCTACGACATTACCGATGGCACTAAAATTCCTGGAAAAACGCTTGAAGGCAAGAAAGCCCGATGTCCAGTTCCTAAAGAACATTTCTTCCGAATCGCTTCCAAAATAGCCGTCTGATTTGAATTCGCCTCCCTGCAAATAATTTCCTTCATATAGATTGTAGCTATTATGAGAACCATGGTTGACGTTCACACTGCCGTCAGGCATATAATTGTAGGCGAAAACATTACCTACGGAACTAAAGTTTATTTCAAGAAGCGGGAATGATTTGTAAACGATGTTATCTTCAAACAGACATCCGGTATTTCCTCCGCTCAAAAATCCAGAGCCATTTGTACCGCCATGGTTGAGCTCGTCGAGGAAGGAATGTCTGACCTCGCACCCCAAGCTATCATTAAAACTTATCGAGTAATTACTCATGTGTCTGACTTTGACATTCTTGACCCATGAAGCGTATGTGCCTCCAGCGCTTATTCCAAATTGAGTGGTGGCATTTGACCCGTCAATGGTCAGGTCTTCAATACCGACATACCTTGAGGTTGCATAATTCGGCGCAGTGATGCTTGGCTGTCTCCCTGAAAAATCAACGATAAGAGGCGGGGAGAAGCTAAGGGCGCTACCTGACTTCCCAGTCAGAACCACAATCTGGGATTGGATATTTTCGTAGCCCGAGACTGATATAGTCGGTAGAGATGTTTTATTTTTTCCGCTTATTTTGACTATATTTCCAACTGTATATGGTGATGAGTCAGAAACGCTGACTTGAGTGCTTCCCTTCGAAGCGCCTGAAAGGACCGGCACGGCAGAAACATTGTAAAATTCAGATCCGCGTATATTCACACAGACGCTTGGAACATAACAATCAAGAATAGTACTCGCTCCTGCTCCGCGAAGCGTTATATTACTCTTAAAAGATGCGACGATCTGGGTCAAGATCTTATAGGTTCCCGCGGGCAAATAAACAATATCATTTGCCACCGCGGCGGTGATGGCACTATTTATGGCTGGAGCGGCATCGGTAGCTCCAGTTTTATCCGCATTGTAGGGCGCTTGGGTGACATCAATGAGATGAGTGCGATTTGTCGGAATCCCTCCAGTAACGCCTGCGGTAACTCCAGGAATCCAGTTGGCCAAACGGTTTGAAGGTATCAAAGCAGATGATCCGCCTGGAGTGGTTGCTGCAACACCTGCCGACGGAGGCGAGACATTTCCGCCGTTATCTGTAGCCGTCACTGTGTATGTATACGTCGTACCTGGGGAGACGGTGAAGTCCTGGTAGTACTGCTGTTCCGTATCATGATACGGAGCTTGGTACGGTATGTGCGCAATAGTCCCTATCTGGGTTCCATTCCTATATATAGTATACGAAGTAATGGTTCCGGTTGTTGGCGTTGAGCGCAACCAGATAAGGCTGATTTGGTCTGGCGCCACGCCGGCAGCCGATACATAGGTCGGCGCGGGCACGCCACTTACTGAAGATAAGTTGAATGTTGCTGTAACTGTCGTATTTGAAGCTACAGTGACTACACATGTCCCCGTTCCACTACATCCTCCTCCAGACCAACCGGTGAAGGTAGAGCCCGAAGTAGCTACAGCGGTAAGAGTTGAAACTGTGCCAGAGGTGAGGCCTGAAGCCGAACAGGTACTGCCACAACTCACAGATCCTCCTGTGGAAGTCACCGTACCTCCTCCCGTGCCTGCCTTGGTGATCGTAAGAGTAAATGTTGTTGGCGTCGCTACTCCACTAGTAGTAACCGATAAAGCGGCTGACGGAACGGAGTTATTGGGAGCTCCCGCGTTGTCATAGGATGATATAGTGTATGAATATGTGGTGCTTGCCACAAGACCAGAGTTGGCGAAAGAGGTACCGGATGTTACCGTGCCCACTTGAGCCCCTCCTCTCCATACTTTGTATCCCGCCACGTTTCCTCCCCCAGTATCAGTCGAAGCTGTCCATGAAATAGTTGCTCCTGTTTGGGTTACGTTTGATGACGAAAGATTTGTAGGTACGGACGGAGCTTGTGTGTCTGAAGGAGAGCCGGAACCACTACCATCTGTAGCGGTAACACTTCTAAATCCGTAGTCAGTATCCGCGCCTCCATATGCCCTGAGCCAGCCTATGCCGGGTGCACCACTGGCAAAGGTGCTGTCAGTAGTCGTAAGTATGGAAACATTGTTGACGTAAAGGGTGATGGTATTGCCGATCATCGTGCCTTTGATGGTACTGTTGTCAGTAAGAAATGGGGCTCCCTGTGCGGCACTCAAATTGGCCAATACCGTGAAGTTACCTAACGCACCATTCCAGCGAACGATAGAATAATATTGAGTACCAGTTGGACTGAGACCGTAGGTCAACTCATAGCCAGTATTGGAATGGGCTGAGATACTGCTACGTAGACGAATCTCGAGTTCCTCAACAGCACTTCCTGTAGGATTCACCGTATGCACAACAGCAGTGACTGTTTGATCTGGACCCCAAGTGCCGGAGAGTATAGCGGTAGAATCATCATAGCCACCTGAGGGCGGCTGTGTGCCATATACCAATCCATTTGCCATACGCATATCAGTCCAGTCTAGACCTGTCGCCTTGCCGTTGATCCAGTTGCCGGATTCTGATAGAGGATTTTCTGCGCCACCGGAGAAAGTTGTGACATAGGTACGGGGATTGCCTGCTGAAACCGCCTGCGTGGTTGCGCTCGCGGAAGATGATTGGGCCGATGGATTCCCTGCCGCGTCTTGCGCTAAGACTGTATATGAATATGAGGTGTTTGCGGTAAGACCAGTACTCGAATACGAATTGGTGCTTGGTGTAGCTACTTGTGTGCCGTTTCTAAATACTTTGTATCCTGTAACCCCTACATTGTCTGTTGAAGCAGTCCAGGATAGGTTTATCTGGCTCGAAGATACCGCGGAAGCCGAAAGGTTCGTAGGGGTCGAAGGTGCGGTGGTGTCTGGGACAACAGAGATAGTCTCAGAGCAGGAGGCAGTGGTTCCTCCGTTTGATCCGGTACAACTCCAGAGACGCGCAGTCGAGGTGTCAGTAACATCTGCGAATGTGCCCGATGTGCACTGGTTGAGAGTGGTTGAACACAGACCGTTGACCGCTGTCCCCCCTCCTCCCCCCACTGCATTCAATAGCTCGGTGATTTCTTGAGCAGAGAGTGCTCGGCTGTAGATGCGGACTTCGTCAATAGAGCCGTTAAAGACCCAGTTCGGACCGAAGATGTTGTTTATAATGACAGATTTACTATTTGCATCAGTGGTCCCACTAGCGGCGGCTTCAGATTTTTTGACACCGTCCACCCAGATGCTGACTTTTGAACCGTCATACATACCGACAAGATGGTGCCAATTTGAATCAGTTATGGTTGGAGCCGCTCCGGATGAGTACTTCACCCCTCCGCTTGTGATTTGAAATTGTGGATTGAACGCATAGTTGTCAGAATACAAGCTCCATTCTATAGTTGCATAAGGACTTCCTTTTGTGACCAGATATTTCAATTGACCCACTTCATTATTACTCACTTGCTTAATCCATACTGAAACAGTCATGGCGTTTAACCCATCGAGTGCGTTAATGTCTTTCGCATCGACATAATCATCCACCCCGTCAAACTTCAATCCCTGCCCGATCTTTCCCGTGGTAAATGTCGGTCCGTTTATGAGTGTGCCGGTATTTGATCCCACGGAGTCGTTAGCGTTACCGTCGAAGGCCCAGTAGCTTATGAGTTTGCCAACGGAGGTCGGTGGGGGCGGAGTAGGAGTGACTCCTCCACCTGTGGAGTTGTATATGTCGGTGATTTCTTGAGCAGAGAGTGCTCGGCTGTAGATGCGGACTTCGTCAATAGAGCCGTTAAAGACCCAGTTCGGACCGAAGATGTTGTTTATAATGACAGATTTACTATTTGCATCAGTGGTCCCACTAGCGGCGGCTTCAGATTTTTTGACACCGTCCACCCAGATGCTGACTTTTGAACCGTCATACATACCGACAAGATGGTGCCAATTTGAATCAGTTATGGTTGGAGCCGCTCCGGATGAGTACTTCACCCCTCCGCTTGTGATTTGAAATTGTGGATTGAACGCATAGTTGTCAGAATACAAGCTCCATTCTATAGTTGCATAAGGACTTCCTTTTGTGACCAGATATTTCAATTGACCCACTTCATTATTACTCACTTGCTTAATCCATACTGAAACAGTCATGGCGTTTAACCCATCGAGTGCGTTAATGTCTTTCGCATCGACATAATCATCCACCCCGTCAAACTTCAATCCCTGCCCGATCTTTCCCGTGGTAAATGTCGGTCCGTTTATGAGTGTGCCGGTATTTGATCCCACGGAGTCGTTAGCGTTACCGTCGAAGGCCCAGTAGCTTATGAGGTTACTTGAGGGAATAGCTTGAGCGCGCTGGGAAGAAGTGTAGACGTTATTAATTTGCTTGTTGAGTGTGGAAAAACTTAAAACTGCTACTAATAAAAGAAACGCTGTGGCAATAATGCCAAGAATGTGTTTTTTATACATGCGATAATAATACAGAAAAAATTTTTCTTAGACTACAAAGATATCCACAGATACATTATACGCAATAGATTACGCATGTTTGTCAAAAGTAATTCGCCGGATGAAATTTCATTCTATCTAAAAAAAATTCCGGAACTTTCCTAAATTAAAGCAGAGAAAGATGCTTTTTCACTACCGAATAATCCCTACATATTTAAGCCAACCGAGGAAAGCACCCGCAACGCCTGCCCAATAGGAAGTCGACTGGGTTGTCGGTGCCGCGGTTATGGTAATCTCACCAACTTTGTATCGGCTGTTCCCTGCATCAGACACCCCAGATCCGGGAGTGAAGACGAGGCGTTCAGAACCGACGTACATACCAACGAGAACGTCGTATGATCCAACTGGGATATCATCGATGGATTTGGATGATGGAGTAGACATGGTTCCTGCTGACCACTGATCGGTCGGAGGATTTGGGAAGAAGCCGAAGCTAACTACTTTGCTCCGATCAACTTTGTTGTTCAGGAATACGAATACCGACCAGCTTTGCTTTCCTAGAGAAAGTCTGTACGGTCCTCCAGACCAGTTCAGAGTGTAATTGAGGGTTTGGCCGACTTGGATGCTCGAAGGAGCATTCCAAGGAAGAACGGTGGGTTGAGTTTGAACCTGTTGAATAGCTGGAACTGAAACTGCCAAATCTCTAGAGACTGAAGCGCCTGCACTGTTTCTGCACGTGAGCGTATAGTTGGCATTTGAAGTCAACACTCCTGTATTGATAGCCTCGCTAGCTCTGTATGAAGCGTTGCTGAAGTTTGGACCATTCAGAGTACAGCCCGTTGCATTTGTCGCCGACCATACCAATGTCGTAGATCGGACATCGTTGGTGATAGGTTGTGAAGTTCTAAAATCAGTTATCGAAGGAGCAGGTGCATTAGTAGTGTTTGGAGCCGCCGTAACCGTAATCTCCCCGACCTTGTATCGACTGCTACCTGCATCAGATACTCCGGACCCTGGAGCAAAGACCAGACGTTCCGAGCCGACGTACATACCAACAAGGACGTCATATGAACCGGGAGGAATGTCAGAAGTAGACTTGGATGATGGAGTAGACATGGTTCCTGCAGGCCACTGCGCCGTTGGTGGATTTGGGAAGAAGCCAAAGTTAACTTCTTTGCTCCGATCAGCTTTGTTGCGCAAGAATACGAATACCGACCAGTTTTGCTTTGCTAGAGAAAGTCTGTACGGTCCTCCAGACCAATTCAAAGTATAGTTCAGAGTCTGACCAGCTTGGATAGTAGAAGGCGCATTCCAAGGGAGGACGGTGGGGGTTCCGGCTGCTGGGTTGGTAGTAACGGGAGGAAGTGTCGTAGTTGGAGGAGGATTGGTTGTTGCGGGGGGATTGGCGGGAACAGGTGTTACCGGAGGGTTTGAAGGGGTTACTGGTGTAACCGTTGTTGGCACATACCTAAAGACTACCTTTGATACTTGGCCAGCAGTTATATTCACTGGCACCGAACAAAAACCAAGAGAGCAGGTAACATTGGTTTTTGAATATGATGATTGACTGCCGATGAGACACTCTGTCCCCTGATTGTTGAGGCCTCCGCCTGCAAATGTGCACGAAGCCGAGTATTCATCATATCCAAAAAGATCGGTGGCGTATGCGGTGTGTTGACCTACTGACGGATTAAATTGCCCTGCTCCTGTGCCGGAGCCTAGAGAAACTGTATACGGGTTTGCTGCTCCTACGGAAGAAATACTGTCCACGGTCGCCTGTGTTCCGGAAATAGGATTGAGATCGGCATCTACTCGCTTGATGATGAGGTTGGGAGAAAATGTGGACACGGTCCCAGCCCCAGAACCGGTACTTATAAAACTTGCCCTACTTGCACCTACAAATGGCGCAGTTGAAGGAGAAACTCCGCTCTGCTGACCATTGTAGACTATCACGTCAGTCGAACCGCTGAACCTAACCCCGTCGGAAGAAATCTTGACTTGGTATTTTGTGCCGTTCGTAGAACCAACCATGTCGTTTGGTAGATCTATAGAAAGAAACCATTGGGCCGACGTAGATTGGTTGTCGATGGTAAGAGTCTTTGTGTAGTTTTTACCGGTAATATTGACATAATATCTAGCGATGGAAGGGTCTATGATAATAGCGTCTCGCGGCCACACATTATACGGTGCAGTTGGGGAGAAATTTTGTATGTAGACCTTAGATAGAGTACACGAAGATGTATTGGTCTCTGACGGACACGTACGCACAGCATACTGATAATCCCTCACTACCTTGTGGGATGTCTGATACAGTCTCATCGATGAGAGGTTCGGACTAACTATCTTCAAGGTAGATGGCGGGCTCCAAGTCTTTTCCCCATCTATGGAATAACTCACTTGAATAGACGAGCCGACGACGGCATTGGCGGAAACAGTAAATGGAGTGGCGGGAACCGAAGTGAAATCCACTTGTCCATTGCCTATAGATCCACCTATAGTTCCAGAAAATATTCTGGTAGTGCTTAGATTGCTCAATGTCACCGTATTGGTCGGATAGACAACGCGGACTGAAGAAGTTTTCACTGTAGAAAGAGCTCCCAGTAAAATATACATCTGTTCACCGCGATAGGCGGTTTTGGTCGATGCTGCAAAAGCTTCAAGCACGATGAACTCTGGAGCTTTCGGTGTGACCTGTGTAGCTGTTTGTCCGCCTTGTACACCACCAGTGGCTGTAGAGGTGACTTTGTCCAAATATCGCTCTTCAACCCAACCCGTGCCTGCATAATCAAAGTCAACCGCCCATGACCAAGTACCGAGACTATTGGACAGTGCTGGAACATTCGGTCGTATTGTACCGACAAAGTCTTTTTTGGCAGTGTTTCCATTTGTTAGTTCAACAGAAACGTTGGAATTGATCTTAACGCGATCACCTGTCTTAAACTTGGTTGAAATCTGAGAAGCTGTCGGTGTAACCCCTTGAGCATGAATCGGGTTAGCTACTATAAAGGTGAAGGCCAGTACAATCGCCGACAAAGCTAAGAAACGTGCATATGTTTTCATAAAAATCAAAATTAATTACAGCTTCTAAATGATACAGAAAGTATACAGTATTGACTTCCGCATACCAAGATAGTTATACACAAGCATATTGCTAAAAGTTGAACGGTCGGAGACATTTTCTATCACAGCGATGCATCATCGAAGCGCGTTTGTATAGCAAATGAAGTAAATTTCATCCCACAAGGGCAACTTTCTGAACTCTCCCAAAGAAAAAAGGATGTCCACTTGGAACATCCTCGATGTAACTGACTGAAACTTTGACGACCGTCTACCAGGTCCAGGACGGACGATGACCCGCAAAATTGCGGCGGACCCAGGAGGCAAACTCGCCAAACGTGAAGTGGCAGTAGATAGACTGCGCTTCCTGCGCAATCCTTCGCCATTTTTTTTCGCCGAGGCGAAGCCACGCCAGCGTTAACCGCTGGAGATTCGCCTTTTCCTCGCTAATCAAGCCGAGGCCGTATTTGAACGCTATCAGACACGCCTTTGCAAGTGAAATCCGGTTTACAAAAACCTTCATCACCACCCCCTTCCTCATTGTCTTGGAGAGCATGTCTCCTCGTGCGAATGCCGACGTTGCATCGGCTTTTGAGTGGATGGTTGATGTGGATTCCGTCTTGCCTGTTTTTTTCATGGAGTTCTACCTTTACCGTTGTACTGCTGTTTGTTTTTGTTGGTCGGAGAGGAATAGGCCAACATACAAGAACACGACTCCCATTTCCTGTAGGAGAACAGCTCCAAGAAGGAATCTACCATAAAGAAAATTAAATAGCAACCCCCCGCCCCCGCCATATGGGGAAAAACCTCATTTCTTTAAAACTGCGCTATTTCATTCGAAGAAACGATACTCCAAATGCCTCCGGTTTCTTTTGCCAGCGTCTCCACATTGGAATAGGTATTTTGGAATCGAGAACGGGTCCGAATGAGCAAATCCACTCCCTGGGGCATTATTGAAAAAATCGTGCATTTGTGCTCGGTCTCCGTTTCCGAAAGTGAAATCTCATCTCCTCCAGATGACGGCGAATATGCGCTATTTGTTGATAATTTTAAAAGCGCGATGTCTCTGCAACTTTTCGCAAATGACGAGCTCATCTCCTTAAATTCAGAATCTAAAACATTGAACCTCGCCGAGAATCCCCCGAGATTCAGCGTGAAAACAATGGTCGTCATAATAAGAGAGATGAGAATGACCGAAATCAGCGCGATGAACCCTTTTTCTTTTTTAGATGAACACGTCATTGAATCAATTTGATTAACTCATATACTTCTCCTTTAATCGTAAGGAAAACTTTCACGAATTCTTTTCCGTTCGCGCTCTCGTGTTCAAATGATAGAGCGTCAATGGAAACAAAATCGCTATTCAATTTATTTTCGGGTGATGCTCCTCTTCTTAGCATGATACTTTTTCCCGCTGGGTCAAAACTCAACGTTAAAGAAATTCCGGACCCGCGCAGAGAGAGCGTTGACCCAGAACTACCCAATGCGGGCACTGATACAGACGTAACTCCGGCAAACAAGGAATCAATCTTTTTGAGCAAGAAATTTGTCTCTTCAATGAGCAGGACTTTTTCGCTCATGGCATTTTCGTTTGCAATAACCTGATATGCAGTCTGAAGAAAACTTCCCATGATAAGAGCAAGAAGGGCAATGTAAATGAGAGACTCGATGAGGGTGAAGCCGCGGGAATATGTAACATGTAACTTGTAACATGAAACATGGAAAAATCTTTTTTGCATTTTTGATTTCATGGTCAAATGTTAAATGTTACATGCTACATGCTTCCTGTCATTCCTAGTTTCCTTTTACAAATATTATTTTGTTTGGAGTTGCAACATACATTGTATTCCCCTCGCAGTCGAGGCTTATGCCGTCTCCATTCAAGTTGATGTCTCCAATTTTTACAATGTTGCTCGGGTCTTTCACATTCCATATTTGAAATTCTTCCGCCCCAACTAGTGTTGCAAGAAATGCCTTGTCGCTTCGAACAAAAATGTCATTCACACTCTTCCCTATTTTTTCCGACCCAACCGAGCTCTCAGATTTTGTATCAATAATGTGCAATTCATGATTAGACGCGATCGTTCCTCCATAAGTTCTTCCGAGATAAACCGTATCCCCCAATGGATAAAGACTCTTCCCGCTCTGGGTTAGAAATTGAGTCAATGTAATACTTCCGATTTCCTTGATATCACTGGGATCATTCACATCCAAAATTCTCATTTGTTTACTGCTGGCGGTAGCTAGATACGCCTTCGCTCCGACAACATAGATGTCGTTTACTACATTCCCTATCTCAAAGCTTCCGAGCAATGAGGGACTAAGAGGGTCAGAGACATCTATAACGGAGAATTCAGGGTAGCTCGGTGAATTATTTGTTCCGAGAAACACTTTTTTATTCGAATAGAAAATGCTACTCGAAGTTCTATTGTCATTTATTCCTACAATGGAAGGCAACTTCAATTCTTTTTTAAGCAATGGATTAGAAGAATCAGACACATCAATAATCTGAAGTTGCGCGTTTATGCTTCCATTTGCAACATACGCGTAATCTCCTGCTACATGCAGAGCGTTGAGACCTGGGCCCGTGGTTATACTCGATACTATTTGAATATCTGAATGATTAGAAATATCCACAATGTGAAAATCGGGTTGAAGCGGAGTGCTTGAATTCGTCGTCACATATATTTTATTATTGAGAACATCAATTTGGGTGATGTCAGTGAGACTTGAAATAGACGCAATTTCGCTTGGATTACTCCAATCATCGGTTAGAAACATGTCGCAGGTATCCGTTCCGAGAGCGTTTTCTGAATTCGTCGCAATTCTTGATAGTACCACTTGGTGTTTTCCACCATCCCAACTGACAGCGCTTTCTACAGATTTCGCAAAATTCGTTATCGGTTCAACAGTAATTGTTTTTTCAAAAATCCCGTCGGCAACCAAAGTGTTTTGCAGAGAATAGAAATCTTCGAGTAGAAAGATTTCGAGTCCTGATTTTGCTTTTGCGAGAGCGATTAGCGACAGTTCCGCCTGCAAAATCATGCTCCTGCTCCCGAAAGAAACCAAAATCACGGCAGTTATAACCAAAATACCCACTGAAAAAGCAACAAGTATTTCAAGCGTGCTCATGCCTTGTGAAGATTGTTCGTTCATTTGATTTCACCAGTTGATCGTTCCTTCATCTCCAATTGAAATTGACTTTGTTTGACCGTCCTCGCTAAGTGTGATAACTCCCAGCTGGACGGGGTTTGCGGAAAGCGCATTGAAGAGGATTTCATCAAGACCAGTCGTTGCAACCGCGGTATTTCTTTCAAATAATTGATTCTTAGAATCATTCGGATTATAGGGAGTCCCCTCAAAGAGAACGTAGTTCCCGGCATCTATGTGAACTCCATGCGGAAGTCCTCGAACATTATTGAGAGCCATGCTTCTCGCTTTGTAAATAAGGGTCACAAGCGTGTTCTCTTCGGAGAAAAAACTATATCTTTTGTACGAGTTAAGCGAAACAAAAATTCCAGTCGAAAGAATGAGAGAGAATAGAGCCATGACGACAAGGATTTCTATGAGAGTGAATCCCGCAGTGCATTTAACATGTAACATGTAACATCTGACCGAATTTAATTGGATGTGAATTTTTTTTCTCATGTCAAATGTCTTCTAGGTCCTAGGGTTTCAAATTTTGAGTAATTTGATAAATAGGAGTGATAATCGAGACCGCCACAAAACCGACTACAAGCCCCATCCCAACCATAAGAATTGGCTCAAGAGTGCTTGCGAGATTTCTCGTACCATCATCTACCTCACCTTCATGCAATGTCGAAAGATACATGAGAGTATCGCCCAAATTTCCTGAAGTCTCGCCGATTGCAATCATCTGAATAGAAACATCGGGGAAGAGATTCGGACTTTTGCTCATACAGGAAGAGATTTTTTCCCCTGACTCCACTTCTTTCGAAAATTCTTTTAATGCTTTCTTGTACACCAAGTTCGAAGCTGAATCTGCGGTGATGGAAAGTGCGTCGGTAATTTTCACACCGCTTTTCAAAAGCAATCCCAAAGTCCTTGTGAAATTTGCCATCGAATAACTTTTGATCATGGTATTCGCCACAGGAATCTTTAGAAGGAAAAAATGGAGATAGAATCGAAAAGATTCCGAACGTCTGACAAGAATTGAGCTTGCAATGAATACTCCTGCGCCCACTGCGAGCGAGTACAGACCGAAATGACGAATAAAATTGCTCACAAAAATGAGAGCGCGTGTCGAGAAAGGCAGGGTGACGTGAAGGCTCTGGAAGATAGGGAGCAATTTGGGGAAAATATAGGCGGTAAGAAGCGCGGTGATACCGATGGTTGCAGTCGTAATAAATATGGGATAGATGAGCGCGCTTTGAATTTTTCGCTTCAATTCGTCCTTCTTCTTCAATTCTTCTGCTAAATAATTGAGATTCTGACTTAAAATTCCGCTCACTTCTCCAACTTTAATGATATGAATTGAAAGCTCTCCAAAAATGGAACGGGATTTGCGAAGACTTGTTGAGAGATACTGCCCGCTCGAAACATCACTCACGAGCCTTTCATACACCACTGTCTTTGATTTCGATCTGTTTTGATTCTTGAGAATTATGAGACTGTCGAGAAGAGGCACCCCTGCCCCCGTCAAAAATGCGAGCCTTTTTGAAAAATGTGCCTGGTCTTTGAGACTGAAGCGGGCACGGAGTTTTTTAAAGAATGAATGCATAATATAATGCGAATCTACAAATATGCCTGACCGTACCCCGTCCGACCGAGTCATCCGGGCGGGCGAAACGCTACGTTCGGGCGGAGAATGCCACAAATGAAATTAAGAGTTATTCTTATTCGTATGCTTTATTCGTGAAAAGTTCTTTTCTATTCGTGTGCCCTTTTCGTTAAGGGTTCTTAACTATTCGTGTGCCCTATTCGTTATGGGTTCTTAACTATTCGTGTGCCCTATTCGTTAAGGGTTCTTAACAATTACTCGTGAATAACTCGGATAATTTCCGAAATAGTAGTCACACCCCTCGTCGCTTTCTCAAAACCATCAATAAGCATCGTCGTCATACCGCTCTCCACCCCTATATTCTTAATCTCCGCCGCCGATGTTTTTCGCAAAATAGCGTCGCGAACTTGAGGGTTGACGACCAAAACTTCATTGACCGAAATTCTTCCCTGATAGCCGGTGAAATTACAATTTTCACAGCCAGAACCGAAAAAAAATCTCTGATGATCCTCCATCATCTCATCCTGAATAACTTCAGACAGACTTTTGCGCTCCGCATCGGTGACTTCTCTTTCCACTTTGCACCCGGAGCATATTTTCCTCACCAACCGTTGCGCGATTGCGATATTGACGGTCGAAGCGACCAGGTATGAATCGATTTTCATGTCCAAAAGCCGCGGCAGTATTGTCGCGGCGTCGTTTGTGTGGAGAGTCGAGAGCAAGAGATGCCCGGTAAGAGACGTGTTCACTGCAAGAGACGCAGTCTCACTGTCCCGAATCTCTCCCACCATTATCACATTCGGGTCCTGCCTCAAGACCGACCGAAGTCCGTTCGCGAAGGTAAGTCCGCTTTTGTGATTGACTTGGATTTGTTCGATTCCTTCGACTGCGTATTCGATCGGGTCTTCAATCGTAATCACCGACACATCTCTCGTGTTTAAGAGTTTGATGAGCGTGTAGAGAGTGGTGGTCTTGCCAGAGCCCGTGGGACCGGTCGCAAGAATCATGCCGTGAGGTTTGCGCAGGGCCTTCAAAATCTTTTCCCTGTTTGGCTCGCTGAACCCGAGAGACTCCAAGGTAAACTGCTCTCTTTTATCCGTCAAAAGCCTCAAAACCGCATTTTCTCCATGGTAAGTGGGAACAATAGACACACGAATGTCCACTGACCCTACTTCGGGCAGTGTATTTCTGAAACGTCCATCTTGAGCGCTTTGATGCTCATCCGTGCGCAAGCCCGCTAAGACTTTAATGCGAGAAATGATTTCAGAATAAATTTCCTTAGGAAAATTGTAGACGTCGTAGAGTATGCCGTCGATTCGAAGCCTCACCTTGACCGAATTCTCGAAGGGGTCAATGTGAATGTCGGACGCCTGAGAGCCTTGCGCATGCTCGATAAGACAGTCAATCAAATTAATGATGGAAATATCCTCTCCGCGTCCGAGTTCGACCTCGACCTTTGTTTTGGCCATGTTCGAAGTCTAATCAAAATATAAAAAAAGGCAACTATTCCTCATCTTTAATAATCAAACTCGTTGAAATCAGGGAGAACGATTCTTCGGTTCATGTGCAAATTATCAATGAGAGCGCAATCTTCAGGCGCCAAATCAAATTCCAGAGACGCAAAATTATCTCGAATATGAATCGGATTGCTCGCTTTTGGGATAACGACAATGCCCTTTTGCATCGTCCAATTGAGAATAATCTGGCTCGCGCTTTTTTTGTATTTTTTCGCGATATCCACAATGGTGGGAATTTTTAAATCCGCTCCCCGTGCCATCGGAGAATATGCGGTGACTGCAATAGCGTGCTTACCACAGAACTCCTCAAGCTCTTTTTGATACAAACTTGGATGAAACTCGACTTGATTTAGAGCAACCGAAATGCCGGTCGCGATTACATCCTCCAAATGATGAATGGTAAAATTCGAAACCCCGATTGACCGAACCAATCCTACTTCGACAAGCTCCCGCATCGCCTCCAGCGTTTCCCCAATCGGCACATCCTTATTCGGCCAGTGAAGTAGATAGAGGTCGAGATAATCGAGACCAAGTTCTTTGAGCGCTCTTTGGCATGCCCCTTTCACTTTTCCTTTTTCAAATTCATCTCTCCATAGTTTAGATGTGATGAAAAGTTCCTCTCTCGGAACACGCGACTCTTTTATTGCAAGACCGACTTCCTTGTGATTCTCGTATGCGTCTGCGGTATCTACGTGCCTGTACCCGACTTCGAGCGCCGTCAAAACTGCCATTTTCGCTTTCGCCCCGAGAAGCTCCCATGTTCCGAAACCCAAAATAGGAATCGTCAGGTTATCATTGAGGGTAAGAATTTTTTTCATCCCGTAGTGAAAAATGGCATTGCTCTTTCGGAGTTTTTGCCATCTTCTCGTTATTACTTATTAAATCTAATTCGCATGTTTTTATTTTTTTATCACGACTTTCAAATGCCATTTTCTACTACGGGATTCTGAAAATAATTGTAGTTACGAGTATTTGTCCCAATGCTTTCTCCACAAGGAAAAAAGGAGGTCGCTTCGGATTTTTTCCGCTTGGATTTTTTGGGATTTTGAGAGTTTCTTCAATGAGCGGACGCTTTTTATGAGCTCATTGGCTCCGCGCTCGATAAGAGCAGGATTCCAGGTGATGGGAGAAAACACGTCCGGCTTCGCTTCCGACGCCCACCACCACGAACAGCTCGATAGCCCCCGGTCGAGGTGATTCCTCGCGTAAAAATAATTTTCGTCGTCCGAATTTTCTTTAAGTGTCCGCAGAGCAAATTTTGCCAGTCTCCAGAGCTTTCGGTGTATCTCGTTCTTCGGATGATTCCATAGGGCAAAAGAAATTCCCGATTGTATATCGTCTGCGGTCGCTTCCCAATTGGTCCTTTTCGGGGAAATGGTTTCGGTACGCGTGAGTCTTCCAAGATAATCGCTCGCGGTTATGAGGTCGAGCTCCGGATGAGTGAACGCTTTTTCATAATAACCGTGGTCTTCCTTGTGCCAATGACCGTACACTTCCCCGTCGTGGGCGGTGACGAGGTAGGGAGACTTTATTTCCGACATATGCTCAAGAATATATTCCGGAGGAAACGATTTTGAAAATTTCCGGTTTCTGAAAATCACCCCAAGACCGAGACCCTCGATTTCATACTTCACTTCAGGGTCGGGATTTCCTCCGCCGTGCGCTTCATCAAGAATAATCCATGAGAAGCCGAAATTCTTTATCACCTTTCCGACTTCTTCTCCATAGGCCATTTCCGGAATGAAAAAACCTTTCGGGTTGTACAGGTCTCCAAACACTTTCTTGCAAATTTTCTCATGGAGGCGAATCTGCCTTTCAATTTCATCTGCCGGAAGAAGGGTGAGAATAGGGTGATACATGGCACTGCCCACAAGCTCTATACGTCCCTCGCCCACATTTTTCTTGAAGCCGTCTATAACGTCCCGAAATTCGTCCGCCTCCATTTGCTCAAGGAGGGAGCCCGAGATATTTAAAGTAACGCAAAATTTCGGATACTTTTCCAAAAGTCGAAGTATGAGCCGGTAGCTTTGAGACGCTACGTCGCGCAAGGTCTGGAGATCCTGGTTCGGAGGCTGGTATATATGCAAAAAATTAACCCAATAGAGCATGAAAGAATAGTTAAAATTAGATTTCTTTCGGATTGTCCATGTCCGACCGTATCTTCATCGCTTTTTCTATGAGTTTCTCATATTTTTTTGCCGAATTTTCCCACGAGAAATCTTTTTCCATCGCTCCTTTTTGAATTTTTCTCCAGATTTTTTTGTTCTGAAAATTCTCGTACGCCCGAACCACCGAAATAAGGAGCGAGGAGGAATCGAATTTCTCAAAAACAAATCCTGTACTCTCCGCATTTTTTGGAGAATAGTCGGAAACCGTGTCGGCGAGGCCTCCGGTTTTTCTCACAATCGGAATTGCGCCGTAGTGCATGGCTTCCATCTGAGTCAGTCCCGAAGGCTCGAAAAGAGAAGGAATTAAAACTGCGTCCGCGCCGGCAAAAACGGAGTGCGGAAGCTCCTGGCTAAATTTGAGCTCGACGCCAACCTCGTTTGGAAATTTCGTGTGGAGGTCTTGGAAAAATTGCATATATTTCTCGTCTCCGTCTCCGACGATGATGACCTGCATCTTCATTTCTTTCAAAAGCGACTCCAGAACAGGCATGACGATGTCAAATCCTTTTTGGGGAGTGAGACGGCTTACTATGGAAACCAAAAAAGTGTCGGGGTCCTCCTTCAGGCTGAATCGATTCTGAATTACCGCTTTATTCAGACTCCTCCGACCGAGGTCATCGAGTGAAAAAGAATTTTCAATAAGAGGGTCTTTTTCCGAATTCCATACTTTATAATCAATTCCGTTTAAAATTCCGTGAACTACTCCTCTTCTCTCATTCAATAAGGCGTCCATGCCTTCGCCGAATTCTGGAGTCAGGATTTCTTTCGAATAGGTGGGCGAAACCGTGTTGACGGCGTCCGCGTACATTATGCCCCTGCGTATGCCGTTCATTTTCATCAAGCGTGGGTCGGAAAAAGCCGGAATAAGAGAATGCCCGTCATCGTAATCGGACTCCTGAAGGAAACGATGATTAAAATTGCCCTGATAACCCAAGTTGTGAATGGAAAAAATAGTGGATATGCCTTGGAGCCTTCTCTCTCCCTTGTAAATTGTTTTTAAATAATTCGGCAAAAGTCCGGTCTGCCAGTCGGCTGCCACAATGACATCGGGCACCCACTCCGACACTTTCAAAAATTCAAGCACTCCCCGGGAAAGGAGTGCCCAGCGAATCGGGTCATCGGCGTATCCGTAGACATTCGCTCTCTGCTCGTAGTATTCCATATTTTCGAGAAAATACGTGGTAACGGGACTTCCATTAACCCCCTCGCTCGTATATTTTTTTACGTTGCAAATGAGATGCTTGTCGCCCTCCGTGTTGTCTGTGGGAACTTCGAGTCCCTCATATTCCATCGTAATCCGCTCGCTTTCCTGGATATTCAAATAGCGCGGAATCATCGCCCGAACATCAAAACCTGATGCGTTTAGCACTTTTGGCAATGCATACATCACCGCTCCCAGCCCCCCGACCGAAGCGAAAGGCTTGAGTTCCGTTGCCACAAAGAGGATTTTACATTTTTGCTTTGTTTTAAATAACTTCATACATGTTTCCAATAGTATATCAATTTGAAAGCCTTGTAGCCATCCGAAAATTTCAAAGCGCAATCGCCCAAAGCTAAACCGCTTCGTCGGACTCTGCGGTCGCTCGAGGTGGAAAATACAGTTTGCTCATGTAGTCCGCGAGCATTCTCCGGGTCGAGTAATCTTTGAGGACAACCGCTCGAGTTTTCTGCATTTTCGCTATCCATGTGTCAGGCATTCCATAGCCCTCACGATTAAAGAATTCCGGAATAATTTTATTCTCGAGCGTGCTATAAATCACTTCCGCGATATTGCTCCCTTCAATACTCCACATTGAGTCTTTTAAATTTGCTTCCCCTACCCAGCCGTCCTCGACCGAAAATTGAAGCGCGCCATTCACGCCCGCTTTCATACCACTCGTGCCAGACGCCTCCTTTCCGTTTTGTGGAGTATTGAGCCAGACGTCCGCTCCGGCCGAGAGCTTTTTGCACAAGCTCAAAGAATAGTCGTGAAGATAGAGAATATTTGGAAGATTCATGCTTTTTATGAACATGAGAGTTTCTTCAAGAAGCTTCACCGCGTCGGAGTCTCCCGCATAAGCGTTTCCGGCAAAAATAATAGCGACCGGTTTTTTAGCATCCGTAAGAATACGTCTCAGTCTCTCCACATCGGAAAAAATTAAAAGTGGTTGTTTGTATTCAACAATTCGGCGCGCCCAGACAATCGCCAGCGATTCGGGATTGAGCTCGATTCCGTTTACGGCTTTGATATACTCAAAAAGCTGTCTTTTTGCCTCTGTATGAATGCTCCAGAGACTCTCGGCACTCGTCTCGGATGTGCCGAGTGCCGGCATCATCCATCTCGTCGCATTTATGCCATTTGTTATGGGAATAAGTTCTTTGTGAAGAGGAGATGGGACTTTTGCTTCAGCGAGCGAATGCAGTTTGCTCACGGCATTTGCCCTCGCGGACACTCTCAAAAGAAAACGGGTTGTGGAGAAAATTTCCGCGTCGTCGTTTTCGGTTCCCAAAGAAAGAAGTTCGTCCACGCTAACCCCGTGCTGGCTTAGGTAGCGAAAAAGATTCTTTTTGCATTGCTCCTTGGTGAAAAAAATCCCCGCTCCCGGCAAAATAGTATGCTTGGTGCCGACAACAAGCGGGCGAACTTTCTCGATTGCATCCGCCAATCGGGGAGCATCGGTATTGTTTTTCATATATTCAACTGCAAGGGCGAGAGCCGCAAAACCCGTATGGCCTTCGTTTAGGTGATACACGCTAGGGTTGACATGGATCAATTTCAAAAGTTCGACTCCTCCGATACCGAGAATAATTTCGTGGGTCATTCTGTTTTCGAAACTGTCAGGATAGAGGTAGGTGCATATTTTCCTGTCGTCCTCGTTATTTTCGGGAATATTAATATCCAAAAGATACAGAACTGCAGACCCGAAAGTTCGCACCCACGCTTGGCAAGAAATCTCTCTGTCCCCTACAGGAATAGAAACGAGAATCCGATCCCCGCGAACGTTTTTTACGAGCTCAAAACCGGACTGCGCAGGGTCAAGAGGACTTTGATTTTTCGTTGAGATTTTAGGATAGCTCGCGAAACCCCTCCGATAAAAGAGGCCTACCGCGACAAAAGGGATATTCTCTTCCTGCGCCTCGAGAATTGTGTCTCCGGCGAGAATTCCCAATCCTCCGGCGTAGATAGGAATAGAGTCATCAATCGCATATTCTGCGCAAAAATACGCAATCGGATGCTTTGTAAGGTATTGTGATTTTTTCTCCGGAGTATCAAGATCCGCAATATCGATAGTATCAATAACAAGCCCAGATTTATTTTTTTCTGAAAACATTAGAAAATAGTATAGCAGAATTTCGTATTTCGAGCCATACCACTAAATCCCCAGTACCCCCATGTCAAGGTTGTTGACATTTTCAGCGCTCGAGATATGCGCACAAAACGCACCGTGAGGTTACCGCCACATCACGGCAACAAGACATCCGGTTCAGAATTGATTTGAGCCGGAAGAGCGGGTTCGGACGGATTTTCCG
>JBDTMN010000003.1 GCA_039934295.1 Candidatus Taylorbacteria bacterium
TTCCTCCGCCCAGTCTTTGGGCAAAGAAACTTTTTGAATTAAGGATGATAACTGCTCGTCCAGTTTTTCGGAACGAAGCGACATTTCTCTGCACTTAATCGTTTTAGATTTCTTCGTACATCTGTAATACACATAGTAGTGAACATTACCATTTTTCTGCCGTTTGAATTTGTGTTCGCCAGTTATCATCATTCCACAAGAAGCACAGGAAATAAGCCCGCAATATGGTTGAGGTTCGTTTTGTGGTTTGCGCTCGGGTTGTCCACGAAACTTCAACATTTCCTGTGCTTCATCAAAAAGTTTCTTTGAAATGATTGGCTCGTGCTTTCCTTCGTGGATTTCACCACCATATTTGAATAATCCAATATAGAAAGGATTGGAGAGAATAAAAGACGCTTTTGTTTTGGAGATTTTCTTTCCGGAACGCGTGGATATTCCGTTCTTCGCCAAAAAGTTTGCCACATCTTCCAGTCGCATATTTCCTTTGACATACTTCTCAAAAGCCAAGCGGATAATGCGAGATTTTTTCTTTTCCACCACGATTGTTTTTGTTCTGCTGTCGTTCAAATATCCCACTGGCGCTTGGCTTGGGAAAATACCCATTCTGACTTTTTGGCGAAGTCCACGCTTCGTGTTCTCGGAAAGAGAATCTACATAGTATTTGCTTTGCACAAATGCCATAGACAGCGAGAATTTGCCCTGTGGCGTGTTTTCAAACCAGTGGCTAGGGAATTTGAGGCTCGCAAGGAGTCCGATGTCGATAAAGTAAACTATCTGTCCGCCGTCCACAGAATTGCGCGCCAAACGATCGGGGTGCCATGATAATATTCCAGACACTTCACCTTTCTCAATTCGTTTCATCATTTCGCCAAAAATGGGACGACCTGGAATTTTAGCAGTACGCTTTTCCACAAACTCCTCTACGATTTCTAACTTTTCATTTTTGGCGAAAGCGCGCAATTCCGTAATTTGCGCATCAATGCTCAAAACTTGCTTATCTTCGACATCGGTACTCTTGCGAGCATACAAAAAGAATTTTTGCATAATATAAAAAGTTAGATTGATAAAACTTAAATGGCCGCCCTGGTGCGCAAACCTAGGAAGACCTAGATAAGTCCAAGACGGCCATTAAAATAGGCCTTCCATTAAGTTTGCGCAAATTCAGTATATCACTTTCAAAAATAAAGCAAAAATTCTTTTTGTATTCAAAGCAAATACTATGTCAAAATTGCTTCTGATTTCGAACCTGCTTCTTGGCGAAAAAACTCTGCGCACAAGCGCGCCGAATTCGGATTCATTTTTGGCGGATTCCTCTGCGGATTCTGGGCGGAATTCAGGCGGAAACCATTGGGACGCGCTTCGCGCGTCCCGCATTTGGGCTTCTTCAAAACCTCTGAGTTCTATTCTGGTGTGTTTATTGTACCAAGTTAGAACCTATTTCCAAAACAAAGTGAGGTAATGAATTCCGTCACGCCGTAGCGTCCACTCCACCGAACACCACAAGGTGTTCGGCTCCGTTCCCGCTCCGTCGTTCCGCCCTCGCCTCGCCACCACGCATTCTGTTTTGATTTGGCGGGAGTTTTCTCTTTTTTTATTTTGTATGGTGGTGGGGGGCGAGGTCGGGTTTCTCCTAATGGAGAAACTGACGGAATTCAATGCGTGGTAATTTAACGCTCTGTGGTGGACAAGGCGAAACTATTTTTCTGGGGATACGGTTCGCCTTGTCCACTTCCGTTTCGTGATTGTGAATGCGAATTCCCGCGCGGAGGAGGGGTCTGGGGAGGAATCCGCGCGGGTTTCTGATTTTGTTTTTTCGGAAAAAATTTGCGCATCCTAAAAATGATGCAACAAAAATTGTAAAAAATGTAGGATTTTTTACTTGACTATTCTTGACAATTACGCTAATGTGACGAGTAATCAACTCGATCGTCGAGTTGTAATTGTACATTCACAACAAGAGAAAGGAGGGTATCGCTATGTCGAGAAAGCCAATCGTCGTTTACATCGAAAGTGAGAGCGTAAGTAGCTTTAGCGACGATAATCCCAATCGCGATGCCCTCAGCTATTTTTTGAGAGAGCATTGCGGTTGTGAAGTCGTCCAGTATCGGTATGACCACGACTTTGTGGAAGACATGCCTCGACTGAAAAAATACTTTGCTTGCCACCGACTTATCCTCGTGATAGTCAAGCAGGAAGAGTATTCAGAACAGCACGAGAAAGTTTTCCAGTTAGTTCGTGGGGAACTTTCTGCAAACTTACCGGTAGTGGTAATTCCAGACGGCTGGGACGATAAACGATTTGTTGGCAGTCCTGATGATAAGTCGGTGTATGCATTTGATCACACCGATACTGGACTCGTCGAACTCGTAAATCGTCTCATAGCTGAATGGAAACCGCCACAAAACTGGCTTGGTGCAGAAACTGTGGAAGACCAAGCAACGCTCATGGCACAACTTGAGAACGCATATCGCAAACACTATCTCGACGACGAGAATGATGGAATGCTCGGCACTCCCGACCATAACCACATGATTGTTGCTGAGGCGTTGCGAATCAAGTTGCTTCCCGTCGAATTTCTGAAAATGGAGTTCGACGATACCATCGAGGAAGTCCCGCGCGCGTTCATCCCAACTCAACCATCTGCCTACAAAAAGGAGTTGCGAAAAATCCGTAAGTTGAGTGGCGAAGAACGCAAGTCGTTCGAACACGCACTCATGCGTGCGCGAGGTTACGAACCGGCGGAAGGTGGAGGCGTTTTTGTTACCCGCGCAAGTTGTGGTAACAACATCAATGGCTTTGCCATTGATCCAGTAACACTGGAAACGCTGATAACTTTCCGTTTCGGTATGCACCACATGGCGGGCGATATGCTTGCAGAACGCATCAAGGCAATCGAGGCGTTACGAAACCGCAAGAATCGCTACGAGCTTGAGGACGACACTGAGCGAGAGTGTCGTTGGCGTTTAATAACCGGTCTAATCTTTTCGGAGATTGACGGTTTTACAACGCCACTGCTTCAACTCTACACGGGCGAAGCGGACGAGGAACAAGTTCGCGGAGTCGTCCGCTTTCTTCATAAACAGCAAAAGTTCATCCCCGTCGGTCACGACGGACAACTCATCGAGGGTTAGCGTTCTTCACTGGACGCTGACCCTCTTTTTCATTTATAGAATATCAATAAAATTTTAATGATTTTGTTGATTCAATATTAAAATTTATTTTTTGTGCGCAAATTTTTTCCGAAAAAACAAAATCAGAAACCCGCGCGGATTCCTCCCCAGACCCCTCCTCCGCGCGGGAATTCGCATTCACAATCACGAAACGGAAGTGGACAAGGCGAACCGTATCCCCAGAAAAATAGTTTCGCCTTGTCCACCACAGAGCGTTAAATTACCACGCATTGAATTCCGTCAGTTTCTCCATTAGGAGAAACCCGACCTCGCCCCCCACCACCATACAAAATAAAAAAAGAGAAAACTCCCGCCAAATCAAAACAGAATGCGTGGTGGCGAGGCGAGGGCGGAACGACGGAGCGGGAACGGAGCCGAACACCTTGTGGTGTTCGGTGGAGTGGACGCTACGGCGTGACGGAATTCATTACCTCACTTTGTTTTGGAAATAGGTTCTAACTTGGTACAATAAACACACAAGTGAAGCGCAGTGATCGAAGCAAGTGAACTGCTTCACTTGCGCGGTGGGAATCGAAGCCCGATTGAGCATTTTTTTGGGCCGTCCCAAGGCGAAGAAAAAATCCAATCGGGGTACTGATTCTGTAAGAATCGATTCCCACCTAGCCCACAAAATTGCTCCAAGTGCAAAAATTTGCTACATTTGGGCTACTAAATTTTGCGCCCATAACTCAGTTGGCAGAGTAACTCCCTCTTAAGGAGAATGTCCCAGGTTCGATCCCTGGTGGGCGCACAAGTCAAATAATCTCCACTGCTGGAGATTATTTCGGACTTGTGCAAGACGGAGGTATGTTTTGACAGTAGTCAAAACAACCGAGTCGGGGTCGAGAAAATTTGTGAGTGGCGACGAACAAATTATTCGTGACCACAATCAAGTTTAGTTGATATATTGCGCGGGTGGTGAAATTGGCAGACACGTCAGCCTTAGGAGCTGATGCCGTAAATGGCATGGAGGTTCAAGTCCTCTCCCGCGCACAAATTTACGAAGTAAATTTGGCGCGGGAAGAAAGCTCTGGGAGAGCTTTCGTGAGGACTTGAAGACCTTTGATAGTTTTTTTCGAGTCTGTTTCAGACGAAGAAAAAACAGATAAGGTGTACCGAAACAGTAGGTTTCAAGTCCTCTCCCGCGCACAAATTGAGCCTCGCGAAAATTTGTGCGCGGGGAGCAAGCCGACTGCTCAGCTTGCGAGAGGACTTGCAAAGCGGAGGCATGTTTTTCCAACAGGAAAAACAGCCGAGCTGGGGTCGAGACTTTTGTGAGACGTCGGTCAAGCAAAAAGTCGTGACCAAGTCCTCTCCCGCGCACGACCATTGACTTAATAGTTTCCACCCACTTTTTTCTACTCCCTACACTGCCCTTCTGGAATGCCGTAGCAGGGATTGGATATGTCTACGACTGGAGGGTAAAATATAAATGATTTTATTATCATACATTAGTCCACCAAGACGTTTTTATACAACAAGTAATATATCTACCGTAAATCTTTTGTCCAGTTATTGTTACATTTGGCACTAGAAACCTTGTTTAGTACCAATTTTCCTGGAATACTTTTATCACCCCCGAAAAATTTTTTTCTTTCCATGATGTTTATGCTCAATTCATAACAACCATCTTTAGTTATTAAACTTGAAGGTATAGGTAATAAACCCGTTCCCGTTGACCAGTTAATCTGAAAAGATTTGCCATTAACGGTGGATACAGTGAAAATGTCAACACCACCCAACCAAACATGCTGTTCTGTCGCCGGCTGCTCCCGTGTTCCAATATACTTGATAGTTATATCACCCACAGAAATAATCGGGTTATCGATATAACTAATAACTTCACCGACCTTGCCTAGGTATCCTGAACCATTTGTTGTCGGCACTGACGAACTACTCTTATTATTCTTTGAAATAAACATCGAGATAACGACGGCAATAACTAATATTCCGACTAACAAATAAATAATCATTTTTGTGTTCATGGATATATATTACACCAAATACTCGACTAACGTGTGGGTATACCCCATCTCGTTGTTATAACATGTTAGAGTAAAGAATCTGTGTCGAACCATTTCTTGAACAACTCAAATTTAAAGTTCTTCCAGCCTATATATTTACATTCTATTTTTTCAAAGGTTCCACCAGATTCGTCCGAGTACATTACTAAAGCCTTCGAATAAATACCTGTGCACGCGAATCGCATGTGGACGAAGAGCAATAATATTAGTACAATAATAATTATTCCAGTGGTCATTTTAGGCGATTTCATTTTATTTTTCTAATATTTTGAATGATTCGATGACAGTTTTAAGGAACTGTTCTACGGGAAATCCAGATTCCGCTGATATATTCAAATTCACATAGTATTTGTAATCTTTGCCGTAAAAAACAACGTAGGCGAAATGGTCAGGGGAATAATCCCCATTCGAATTGTTTTCTTTCATATACCATGTAGGAATATTGTTTGGATTTGGATGGGAAATTGCCTCTACAGGTATTTCAAAATCATTTTTCCCATAAGGAAACTTGCTGACAGAGATATCCGCTTTAAACATCGCCGATACCTCTTGCGAATGTCGATCATTCAAAAAGATTAAGCATTCCTGTCCATTGGTTTTAACCGTAGTATCCTCCATGACCCTGTTAAAATCCCAGCCACTGAAAACTGGATACCTGAAGGTGAACCCGTCAATTCCTTGGCATGAAAAATCGCGCATTTCGGTTACCGATAGCAATTCTTGATCAGTTTCTATTTTCGAAAATTTAAACGTCTTTATTATCATATCCGCCATTTTCTTGGCGGAGTAGCTATTTTGTTCATCATATGGTGAAGGAAGAGGAACTGATATCTCAACAACTTCAGTTTTTGACTGTGGAGTTGATATTGAACTTCCAATAAATGACAAATATCCAATCTTTACATCGTAATTTGTGTAAGTAATTCCATTAGGATTTGTCGGCAATCTGTCAGGTAATGCGATAGGTGATGATTGATAATTTCTGGAAATCTTAATCGATGGTGCAACAACACTTTCAAAAGGCGCACTGAAATAAATATTGCCATCTTTGTCCGCAGCTGATGATTTCCACCCCTCAAACTCCGGATACTGGAAGGAAAAACCACCGTCAGAAGCTGTGTAGGTTTTGACGGACACCACCTTTGGGTTTCCTGAACTGAAACGTGCGACAATCCAACCTATGGCTGCAAGAATGACTAGTAGTACGAGAATTATGATAATCATTTTGTGGGATTTCATTGCTAGAATTATAACACATTCTTACCTCCCCGCATGCTCCGGACTAACCCATCCCATACTCTCGCCCTTCTCTACAATATCACGGATATAGGAGTCGAGTTTCCCACCAATATTTACCTTCGACGCTTCTTCATACAAAGAAGACACAATCCAGTTGAAAATGGCTCCCGTATCTCCCACATCTATCGCATCAGAAATCGATACATCGGTACCACTCGCTGTACAGTGGTATGAAAAACTTATTTTCCAGAGCGGCGCGGATTCTCCCGTTACCTCATGTATGCCTAGATGAAAATCAGTCAAATACTTTCCCAATTTCGAGGTGATAGTTGAGATAAGTTCATCGCGTGAGGTGTTCATAATCATCTTGATGTGTCTATTACTCTAGCGGATATAACTCCAATAAGGCTTTGCCATCTGTGTTTTTGCATGAATTTAATTTTTGTCTGATGTTATCACCCATATCCTTTTCTCTTTTTTTATCTAGATCAATAACTGCTTTACCCCGACTAATAACCCCTATAAAAGGCGAATAGAAATCGCTTAAGTTTTTTTGTGAGTAAGTATCGTAATAATTTAGATTTGAATAATCTGGATCACCAGTTTTGGCAATACTAAAGAAACTTCCGTCGTCGCAGACAAAATCCCTTGGGATTGTCTGTAGTCTTTGGAGATTTTCTCCTTTTTGCGCACTTGAATCTATGATCGAACCGATAACGAAAGTGTTGACCAAAAACCCAACAATAATTAAAAGATTAATGCAGGGTAACCAAATGAAATTCGGGTTTACATATTTTCCCAAAAGAAAGCCGGCTAAATATACCAATGGATAAGTCGCCACTGTCCAATTTATAATCCGAAATGAAAGAGGAAGTGGTCCCGAAGTATCTTTGAATGCAAAAAATGAAAAACAAATTAACAAAGAAATAACAAACACAGGCAAGTGCAAAACTTTAATGAAATTTCCAATATGTTGAAACATACATATAATTGTAACACACTAAAAATACAACAAGAATATCTCGCGTTAACGCACAAATTTACGAAGTAAATTTGGCGCGGGAAGAAAGCTCTGGGAGAGCTTTCGTGAGGACTTGAAGACCTTTGATAGTTTTTTTCGAGTCTGTTTCAGACGAAGAAAAAACAGATAAGGTGTACCGAAACAGTAGGTTTCAAGTCCTCTCCCGCGCGGACCCGAGGTGGGAAGTTGGAAGTAGTTAAGGAGTTTTAAGCCCCGACTTTCACAATAAGACTGAATTCGCTCGCTTCTTGGTATTGTGCACCGCTACGCAAATCAATCTGTGGCACGCCATTGATCCAATGAAAGACTGGTGTCATATATGTACCGCCGAGGGGTACTTTGGAAATGATAGCTGTGCTTACAGCCACATTCTTTAGCGATTTATATTCATTCCACACGAATGAGATAAACTCGGCTATATTGGCCGGCCTATATCCTAACTCGTTAATAACCTTAACTGCTTCATCAGTCGATAAATATTGGTCAAATGAAACGAGCGCAAGTGTTTCTTGTTTTCCAGATTGAACAGAAGAATCAAAATTTCCTTCTCTTATATCATAGTCTATCTTGATGCCCATATTGTTCTTTGTCATGGAAGCAAGCTCATCTATAGGCAGATAATTTATAGGGATGGTGAAAGTCTCTTTGTTTACTGTGCTGTTTATTTGTTGGGATTTCGATGTCGTTCCCGTAAATGTAATGCCCGTCGTCATACTTACCACTTCAAACGGCACTGAAGGGGTGTTGTCTCCCCCTCTTATCTCGATTGAGTAGTTTCCCGAACCAAAATTCTCAAGAGCATCGTGACACGGATCTTGTAGCGCATTCTCGCAAAGCCCAATAGTCTTCAATTGTATATTCAAAGTCTTGTCGTCTTTCGGTCGTCCGCCCCACAAAAAGCCGTAAATATTATTTTGTCCCTTTTTACCGACTAACCACACAGTAATATCATTCGCGGAAAAACCGGAACCAGAAAGAGTAATGGATTCTCCATCAGAAGCTTTGTTTGGTGACACAGAATCTAATGTAATAGACTTCGGTAGTTGAGATTTATATAAATAGAGTAACTGTCCTGCTGACATAAGGATTATCGTCAAGACACAGATAGTTATTAGAAGTTTATGATTTCTTGCTTCTGTGGTTAAATTCTTTTTTACAAATTTCGCGTATAGATAGGTAACAATGTAGAGAATAATAAACCAAGCAAGAAAAACTATGATTGGGCCAATAAGTTCAAAGATGATACCTACTAAATAAAGGTCCGTGACAAAAAACAAAGGGTATAAAGGTATAAAGGTGCCGGTCTCAACATAACTAAGTATTTTTGAAATATCTCCGTATACATTTGGTTTTTCGATAAATGTCCATGTATCTCCGGTCATGTCTGTCGAACCGTAATGAGAAATCGAGTAAAGGGTAGCCCACTGTCCAACCACTGAAGCCACTACGAATAAGATGCTTATAATAAGACTCGTTATTAGAATTGAGCGTAAATATGGATTTTTCATACTTTGGAAATATTATAACACATATAGTTTTTTCAAGTCTGTTTCAGGCGAAGAAAAAACAGAAAAGGTGTACCGAAACAGTAGGTTTCAAGTCCTCTCCCGCGCACCACCATTGACTTTGTCGGAGTGTAGTAGAACCGAAGTATGAACGATCCGAGTTCAAATTCCGGCATTTCGATAAAAAATAGCTTCGTTTTTTTACCGGGCAAATTCGTCAAATTTCAAATATGCTACTTCTAGTCATCGAACCAAGGTTTTATGCTTGTTCCTCTGTCTAACGAATGCATATAGAAAATCGGCAATCCGTTCGGCAGAATCTCGTCGAACTCATTCCCGTTGTATGTAAGGAAAATCGTGTCGGAGAAATTTTTCTCTATCTCCTTTTTTTCAATCTGATTTTGTAGATAGTAGAGCTTCGCTCCTGTATCAGGATCGTATCGTTTACAATGTTTCTCCGACGACTCGATTAAAATGCCGAGAAGATCATTGTTAATCTTGATTCCATCTTTCTTTTTCATCAAGTCTTTCTCATCAAAACTTGCAAGAGTACTTAAACGAACTGTGGCAAACCCAACTTGTTTTGCAAGCTGGATAACGGAATCAAAATATTGGTCGATTTGTAATTTCGTATAACCATTCAATTCAGCGTGAGTATCAGTCAAGATAAAAGTTATTTTTGATCCAGTTGGGTATTTTTCTTGTATCCCTTTAAGCATTTTTTCGAGATAGGAAATAGCTTTCTTTTCCTTCTCTCCTACTTTATCTCTTTCACCTTTTCCCCAATACATCACAAATTGAATCGGTTTTTTTGAACGAACGGCAAGCAATATCGTTTCCAAAAGTTTTGCCAATGTCTTTGGCTGTTCGCGTTTAAATTTCCAAGTATCGAAACTTTTCAAAATCTCCATTGCAAGACTTGTGTCATTTTGTTGTGTGTCAATCTTATTTACAGTCGTCCTTAGCTGATTGAATATCGCTTTGTCGTAGCCAAATTTGAGATACTGTTTGAAATAATACGCCTCCTCTTTTGTCTCCAAATTCCAGTCCGTATATTTAACCTTTAACTCCTCTAGCTCTCGGTCGGAAATTTCCTTGCTGACAATATCATAAAACAACCCACCAATTTTCTGGTTTCCTTTGAAACCCGCCCCCTCGCTCAAGACAACTTTTTCCCGATTGTAAATATAATCAGGCAGTCGGTCTTGCATTGCTTTTCTAAAAATATATTTACTAACTACTTTTCCATTATCATTCCTGATCTTTAATGAGGGAGGAATGGTCAAGACAAATCGCACCAAGTCCTTGTCCAAAAATGGCTCGCGCACCTCGGTTGTAAACGCCATGGAGGTACGGTCAACTCGTTGCAATTGCGTTCTGTGCAAATCTGAAAGGAATGAGTCGATTTTCTTTTCAATTTCTTGCGAGGTTTTCAAGTGTGTAAATTCAGGATACCCCGCGAAAATTTCATCTGAACCTTCACCACATAGGATAACCTTAAATCCTTTCTCCGCTGCTGTTTTTGCGATGACATATGAAACTGCAGATTGCCGTATCATGTTTGGCTCAAAACTCTCGGTCATCCGTACTATCTCCGGTATGGTCTCCGCTAATTCTGCTTCCGTCGGGGGAACACCGACAACATACTTGATATTATTTTCTTTACAATATCTGACAGCCGTCTCTCGGTCTGTTGAATGGTCATTACCAATAATTATTGCCGTTGTGTCTGGATGATATTTAAGAGCCGTAGCCAGTACTGCGGTACTATCTATTCCGCCACTCAAATAAACGGCAACGGGTAAATCGGTTTGCGTTCTGATTTTTATCGAATGGTCAAAAAGTTCTCGAATTTTATCAACGGCGATTTTCTCTGTAATATTTTCATCAATTTTTGCGTCAATCGAGAAATATTTTTTCAATTTTCCATTGTCCATCAAATGTCCGGCCGGAAAAAGATTGGCAGTTTTTAGTTCCTCAAAGTCCACCAGCGATTTTATTTCAGAGGCAAAATAATAATTTTCGTTTCCATCTATTGCCCAATATAAAGGTTTCACTCCGAACGAGTCTCGGGCGGCAAAGAATGTTCCATCTTTGCTGTCATAAATAAAAAACGCAAACATCCCGCTTATTTTCTCTAAAAGTTTTTCTTTCCATTCCGCGTAGCCGTTCACTAGCACCTCAGTATCTGAATCAGTAGAGAACGAATAGCCTATTTCTTTTAGCTCTTTTTGTAAATCCTTAAAGTTATAAATCTCTCCATTAAAAACAATGTGGTATCTACCGTCCGACGAAGAAATCGGTTGTTTCCCTTTTTCCCGATCAACAATAGCGAGGCGATTCATTCCGAGAACGCAGACTCCAAAATCCGCACTTTCGTTGAAGTATTTTTGTTCTCCGCGATGAGCAATTGGCGCCAGCATTGCTTTAAGCCGACCACTCTCCTGCTTTTTTTTTCCGATGATTGCTGCTATTCCGCACATAAATGATTTCAGTTGGTTTTTATTGCTGTGGGCGTGGAGAGACTCGAACTCTCAAGAAAAGTGTGTCGGAGGGGGGACTTGAACCCCCATGAGCGTGAGCTCACAGCGCCCTGAACGCTGCGTGTCTGCCAATTTCACCACTCCGACGAAACTTTATCTCCTCCAAAGACCTCATTATTTTAAGTCTTTTTCGTTCTAAACATACTACTGCTTTACGATAATACATCTTTTTTGCGATAATTTCTGCCTCTCGTTTGGAAAACTTAAGTTGAACATTTGTAGAATCTCGTTTTCTACTTATGAAGCCGTGCAAACTTGCATATGTATTCAATCGCCCTCTTAACCAGCAAAAATATTTTTCGCTGCCAGAGGCAAATGAAATATAGAAGCGAAAGCTATCTTTCCATACTGGATCATAATATGAGTAACTACATCCGTCCCCATCAAAATAGCCACGGAGGAAATCAAAAAAATATTTCTTAGGAACCAGTATAGCAGATAAAATCTTCGACTTTGCGGGCATCAGACCAATTTTCAAAAGAAATCTATAGAATAAGACGTCACTAAATTGTATATAATAGGACAAGTTTCCTTCCCCAGACAATTTTTTGCAAATCTTCATTTTAATTCCAAGACAGGCATTGAAAGCTGAGAGCAGTTCCTTGTCTTTAGAAGTTAGTACAATATGCCTGCCATCTTTTGAAAGACATCCATCAGAAACTATTAACCCTATCGCGTAGGCAAAATTAGAGGACCATTTGATAAAAACACTACCTTTAGGTTTTGGTCCACTTTTCATTCATTCAATTATAGCAACTAAATAACACTGAAACAATAGCGTATACCAATTCCGCCACACGCCCAAAATATTTTCACTTCAACCCCTTACAATTCGCCGCGGGGGTATAGCCGGCTTTCCGAGCCTCTTCGACGGACGCAAACCAGATTTTATTTTCTTCTTTGATTCTCTGCGCTCCCGAGCACCAAGGGAAATGGTATTTGTCCCCGCTCTTCGCTCCCACGAGCATGCCCGCTTGGGGCACTGCTTTGGGTATTGCCGAGACAACCGCCGCACTCAAATTTGCATTCACCACTCCCTGGGGAGATGCGACAGGAGAAGACGCGGGTGCCTCCGGAGAGGGTTGCGGTGAAGGAGTTGCGACGGCTGTTTCGGAATTGAGAATACGAACCGGCGCTCTCCCGCTTTCAATTTTAGAAAGCTGGCCTAAGCCATACGAGCCCGTGCCCACCAAAAAAATAATCCCGATAGTTAAAATATCTTTCCTGTTCTCGCTCCAAAATTTCCCTCCCGCATTCACGCCTCGGGAAGCCCCGTCTTTAGGGTAATACTTCTCGACTTCATCATACGAAATCTCCTCAAATTCAGTATCTGACTCGGACTTGTTTTTTTCTCGCTCTTTTGATATGCTCATTGTTCACAGTATAGATGGAATGTCTCAAGATTTCAATCGATTTCATATCTTGTCTTTCCTAGCACCTGACACCTTAAACCTAACACCTTACACCTACCCATATGGCCACCAAAAAAGCCGGCGGATCAGCCAAAAACCTAACAGATTCAAATGCTCAATATCTGGGCATCAAGCTCTATGGAGGCGAAGTCGCCCAAATAGGCTCTATCATCGTGCGCCAGCGCGGGACTCGAATCATGCCAGGTAAAAACGTCGGCATAGGAAAAGACCATACTCTTTTTGCCCTTAAAGAAGGAAAAGTTGAATTCGGCTCAAAAAGAAAAGTGGGATTCAATAACAAGACTCAAGTCAAGAAAGTCGTTCATGTAAAATAACGCCCTCCTAAATCATCCGCTCAAAGCGGATGATCGGACGAACAAAATCCCGTTTCTACGGGATTTTGTTTTAGACAAGGCTTTTTCCCGAGAGATACTCACTCTAACGTCAAAAGAATCGTCCGCCTAGGCGGACGATTCTTTTTTTTGATTACTCTGCGACAACCTTTAGATTTATCTTAATATTTTTCTCTCCCGCCTTCACTTCAATCGTATGATCCCCCAGCTCTTTGATGGGCTTGTCATAGATGAGGCGCTCGGGGACAATCTCTACTCCCGCGCGCTCTTTGAGAAGCAAGACGATTTCGTCTTTGTGAATCGATGCGAACAGATGTCCTTTTTCACTCGCCTTTCGTTTCATTTCTAACGTCATTCCTTGAATCGCTTCCAAACTTCCCGCAATTTTCTCTTCCGTTTTCTTTTTTCTCTCCGTGTCTTCCGCTTTTTCTTTCTCAATTTTTTTAATTGCGGAAGGGGTCGCCACTTGAACAAACCCTTTCGGAATCAGAAAATTCAAAGCGTGCCCCGAAGACACCTCTTTTATATCAAATTTTTTACCGAGCTTCGGAACATCCGATAGTAGAATTACTTTCATTTTTGTGCGATGCAAATCAACGAATACATGCGAATCTGCGAATGAGAAATTTCATTCGTATCATTCGCACAATTCGTATATTCGCATCGTGTTGTTATTTCAATAGTTCCACCGCCTTATCCATCTGCAGATCTTTGTCCGCCTTGATATCGTCTTCAGACATTTTCACTTCATAGTCCGGCGTGAGTCCTCCCTCTGAAATCGATTTTCCGTTAGGGGTAAGCCACTTGGCAATCGTAATCTTCAAATTTGTGTCGGGAGTAATTTTGACCAGCTCCTGCACAGAGCCTTTGCCGAACGTTTTCGTGCCTACAAGCTTGGCAATGCCATGTTCCTGTAGCGCTCCTGCGAGAATCTCCGAGGCCGAAGCCGAACCCTCATCGACAAGCACAATCATCTTGAATGTGTTCCCGAACGTGTACCTGCCGTCGCTTCGGTATATATTTTCTTCCTGCTTTCCGCCAAAATCTTCTCTCACTATCACCTTGCCTTTCGGCACAAACCAGCTTGCCATATCCACCGAAGCATCCAAATATCCGCCGGGATTTCCCCGAAGATCAAGAATGAGCTTGTTACTTTTCGTTTTAACAAAATCAGAAATTGCCTTATTGAACAAATTCGGCGAGACTGCGGAGAAATTGTAGAGCTGTATCACATAGATGCCGTCCTTGCGCAATTCCTTATCAATCGTTGGAATGGTAATCACATCCCGCATTACTTTCACCTCAAATGAGCCACTCTTGCCTTCGCGGATAAGGGTGAGCGTCACAGCTGTTCCCTTCGGCCCCCGAATCAATAGCACTGCTTTGTCCACGCTCAAGTCCGAAGCGACGGTATCATCGATTTTGATAATTTTGTCTCCAGCTTTTATTCCAGCTTTTTCAGCAGGGTTGCCTTTCAGAGGAGCGATGACGGTGAGCATTTCGTCTCGGATTCCGACTTCCATTCCCACTCCTTCAAAATTTCCGCTAATTTCGGTCTCGAAAGATTTTGCCTCTTCGGGTGGCATGAAAACAGTGTACGGGTCTCCCAAAGATTTCGCCAAGCCGGAAATCGCTCCCCAGACTTTTTCCTGGTCGGTGACTTTGTTCGGGGTCACATATTTCTCATTGATTACGTCCCACACTTTCCAAAAAGGCGCAAAATCAGCGGAAGTGGTGGAGGCAAGAGCTTGTTTTCCTGATAGTGAAAATAGGGAGTCTATTGGGGAATAATTGGCATGTCCAGCATACACCCCGCCCATAAAAGCGGCGCCGGTCAAAACCGCTACCGAAATAATGAGATACCGTGTCTGCTTAAATAGGTTCATGTCGTCATTATTGCAAAAATAAGTCTGGCGGTCAAATATCGTTCGAATTTTCTTTTTAAAAGCACGTATAAAATTCTGCTGAATTTTTACTCCGCTCGGCTCGTGCCGATGGGATAGGCATCGGCACCTGTAGACGGCACCCTGCGCAAGGCTTTAAAAAAGAAAATTCTCACTCTTACGGTTGGGTCAAACTTGCAAGAAAGGAGTGAGCGCTTGGCAGGTAACGCGTATAGTAAGAGGGAGGAATATTTTCAGACGTTACACGTTACACGTTTTGCGTTATACTTTGACATACTTTACACTTTCCCTATGTCCCTCTATCTCCACAACACTTTATCGGGAAAAAAAGAGCTATTCTCGCCAATAAAAAAAGGAGCGGTTTCTTTGTACTCCTGTGGGCCGACCGTCTACAACTTCGCGCACATTGGCAATCTGCGTTCGTATGTTTTTGCAGACACCTTGAGAAGAGTTTTGGAATATAACGGAAACAAGGTAAAACACGTGATGAACATAACCGACGTCGGACATCTCACGGGAGACGGAGACGACGGTGATGACAAAATGGTGAAAGCCCTGAAGCGCGAAGGCAAACCCTTCACGTTAGTGGCGATGCGAGAGATTGCCGATTTTTATGCTGAAGCGTTCAAGCAAGATCTTACGAAACTAAACATTCAAATTCCGAAAACCTTGGAGTTTGCGAGCGACCACATCAAAGAAGATATTGAGCTCGTGAAAAAACTTGAAGAAAAAGGGTTCGCCTACAAAACAAAGGATGGAATATATTTTGACACCGGCAAATTTCCTTCCTACGGCAAGCTCGGCAACATCAATCTCGAGGGACAGAAAGCCGGCGCGCGAGTTGCCGTCAATCCGGAAAAGAAAAATCCTGCCGATTTTTCTCTTTGGAAATTCGGCACGCACGGAATTGGGACTATTCCAAACAATAAGAACGTCTTAGGCTGGGAGAGCCCTTGGGGCGTGGGTTTTCCCGGTTGGCATATCGAGTGCTCCGCCATGTCTAGTCACTATTTTGGTCAACCTTTTGATATCCATACTGGAGGTATCGACCATATTCCAGTTCACCACAACAACGAGATTGCCCAATCAGAAGCCGCGTATGGTGTGCCCCTCGCTCATTATTGGCTTCACAATGCTTTCTTGAATGTCACATCGGGCCCGGCCGTCGCCAAAAGCTCTGGCGAGGTAAAAAAAATGGCGAAATCTGGGGAAAATTTTTTGACCCTGAAAAAAATGCAAGATGAGCACGATATTAGTCCGCTCGCCTATCGCTTCTGGTTGCTTACCGCTCATTACCGAAAAGGAATAGAGTGGAGCGCGGAAGCGGTCAAGGCCTCGCAGGTTTTTTATGAAAAAATTCTTAATTTTTATCTTTCATTACAAGCCATCAAAAAAGGAAAAGCTGACGCTGATTTGCAAAAGAAATTTGAGACAGCGATAAATGACGACATGAATACCGCAGAAGCAATCGCGCTTATCCCAAAATTGATTTCTTCGACCTCAATCGCGCCAGAAGACAAAAAAGCCACACTCGAAGATTTCGACAGGGTGCTCGGACTCAATTTAAAAAATGAGATGCGTAAGGAAGTGGTTCTTCCGTCAGATGTCGAGAAGCTGAAAGAGGAAAGAGAGCTCGCCAGAAAAAACAAAGATTGGAAAAACGCCGATATGTTGAGGGGAAAAATTGAGGCGTTAGGATTTTCCGTAATCGATGTCGAAGAAGGTTCGATAATGAAAAAGAAAGCTACTTCCTCGAAACCAAAATTGATTCGGTAATAATAAGATCTGCGGGCGAAGTTACAGGAATCCAAAAATCAGTTTCGACAATTTGGACAGGAAACTTCTTCGCAAGAAGTGCGACAGTTTGTGGCAGTCCCCATTCCGACCGCCCGGGCAACTTCACGAGCTTATATTCAAAAAAGGGCCGAGAAAGCACGTAGACGCCGGCATTAATGAGATTCAACTTCCTGTCTTCGGTCGTTTGATTGCTGTCCTCGATGATATTTTTTAGCTTCCCTTCGGCATTTAAAACAATTCTTGCTCCCTGCTCGTTTTTCGATTTTCTCCTTTTTGCCAGCAATGCCCAGTCGTATAAAAGACATTTTTCCAAATCTTCCTTCGCGTATATATCATCTCCGTTCATCACCATAAATTTTTTCTGGAGCAGATTTTTTGCTTCCCATAAAGCCCTCCCCGTTCCTTCCAATTTTTCCTGCACAACATATTGAATTTTTCTACCTAGAAACGAGTCGCCAAAATGCGCTCGAATCTGGTCTCCTTTGTAGCCGATGACAAAAATAATCTCCGTTACAGAATCGGGCAGTCTTTCAATTTTGTACTCGAGCAAATTTTTATCACCGATTTTGAGCATCGGTTTCGGCGTTCCTTCCGTCAAATGATTCATCCTTGTGCCTCTGCCCGCAGCTAGTATTACAACTTGCATAATCACAAATAGTAGCAGAAAAAAAAGCTGTTAGCTATTAGCTTTTAGCTTTGCTTGAATCGGCAGGAAGCTGACACCTAACACCTAACAGCTAACAGCTTCCCCTATCCCCACCTTACACACAGCTTATAAAGGTTTCCAAATTGTGGCACCTCGCGTGGCTGTGTTAAAATGCGTGAATGGCGAACAGAAATGTAAAATCTCCTCTTCGAATTCCGCCTCAAAATATTGATTCCGAAAAAGCTCTTTTGGGTTCGATTATGTTGCGCCCTGAATCGATCAATGAAATTATTGACTTCATTCAGGACAGTTGTTTTTACGCCGAAAAGCATCGCATCATATTTCAAACAATGTTCGATCTCTTCCAGAAAAGCATACCGATTGACCTTCTCTCCATGTCTGCGCGATTGGGAGAAAACGGGAGACTCGAGAGCATCGGCGGAGCGAGCTACCTCGGAGAGCTCGTGAACTTCGTCCCCTCTTCGGCAAACATAAAGCATTACGCCGACATCGTCCGCACCAAGTACATGATGCGCAATCTTATAGAGGCTTCCGACTACATTTCTTATTTGGGCTACGATGAAGCAACAGACCTCGAAGAGCTTCTTGAAAAAGCCGAGAAAAAGATTTATGAAGTCACCAATTATAGCGGAGCAAACAAATTCATCGCCTTGAAAGACGCCCTCGGAGAAGCGTGGGAGAGGCTTGACCGTCTGCACAAATCGAAAGACGAGATGCGGGGAATCCCTACCGGATTCAAAGAGCTCGACAACAAGCTCGCGGGCTTTCAAAAATCCGATTTGATTATTCTTGCGGCACGGCCTAGTATGGGAAAGACTTCGCTCGCCCTAGACATTGCGAGACAAACAGCGATTTTACACAATACTCCAGTGTGTATCTTCTCTCTCGAGATGAGCTCGCAACAGCTCGTGGACCGAATGCTTGCCGCGGAGAGCCGGGTGGACGCGTGGAAGCTTCGCACGGGGAAACTCAACATCGAGTCTGAATTCGATAAAATCCGCGACTCGCTCGAGAAACTTTCCAAAGCGCCGATTTACATTGACGACCTTCCCGGCAATAACATTTTGAAGATGCGCTCGGTGGCAAGACGCCTGAAAGCAGAGAAAGGTCTCGGGCTCGTGGTAGTCGATTATCTTCAACTCATGATGCCTACGAATTCGAGAAACAGTGACAACCTCGTCCAGCAGGTTACAGAAATTTCGAGGTCTTTGAAAAACATGGCGCGAGAACTTGATGTTCCCGTCCTTGCTCTCTCCCAGCTCTCCCGCGCGGTGGAACAAAGGGGCGGGTCGGGTCGGCCGAAACTTTCCGACCTTCGTGATTCGGGATCCATCGAACAAGATGCCGACGTCGTCATGTTCATTCACCGCGAAGATAAATACAACGAAAATTCCGGAAAGCCCAATATCGCGCAGATACACATCGAAAAGCACCGAAATGGCCCGACGGGCTCGGTCGAGCTGTATTTCGACGATAAAAAAGCGACATTCTTGAGCATCGAGAAAGCGGAATTTGGAGAATTGTCGAATGATACGTTTTAAGTAAGCACGAAATTCGAATAGCGAAATTCGAAAAAATCCAAAAAATGAAAATGAAGAAATAATGAAATCCTCCTTGTTTTTTTAAATTTAGCTATTTTTCGGATTTCGGATTTCGTGCTTCGAATTTATTTAATCTATGGACAGTCTAAACAAACTCATCGAACTTTTTAGACAATTTCCCGGCATTGGGCCTCGGCAGGCGCGCCGTTTTGTGTATTTTCTCCTTTCGCAGACCAATGCTTACCGAGATCTCTTGGTCAAAAATATCCAAGAACTAAAAGATACGATTGAGATTTGCAAATCATGCTATCGGTACTTTCCTGTCGGTAAAATCCAATCCAATGAGTGCTCTATCTGCCGTGACAAGAATCGGGAAAATGGAATGCTCCTTGTTGTAAGCCGTGACGTGGACTATGAAAATATTGAAAAAAGTCGAAGTTTCGTAGGAAAATATTTTGTGTTGGGCGGTAATATTCCCATCCTTGAAAAAGAGCCAGAATCAAAAATCCGTTCTCGTGAGCTTGTCGCGCTTGTTGAAGCTCGGGCAAAAAACAAGACGCTGAAAGAGGTCATTCTTGCCCTGAATGTCACGCCGGAAGGAGAAAATACCGAAATGTTCCTGAAAAAAAGTCTCACACCTCTTTCGGAAAAATACGCTTTCAAAATATCCGAGCTCGGCCGTGGACTCTCCACAGGCCTCGAACTTGAATACTCCGACGCGGAAACCATAAAAAACGCGCTCTTAAACAGACACTCATGAAGCTTCTCATACTATTCGGCCCTCCCGCAGTCGGTAAAACCACTGTTGGAAAAATTATCGAGGAAAAGTCTGATTTCAAACTGTTCCACAACCACATGATTATGGACGGTGTCATGCAACTGTTCGGTGTTGGAACTCCTATCGAAGACAAGCTAAGCCGTGAATTTCGCACGAGAATTATTGAAGAAGCAGCAGAAAATGGATTCAATCTCATTTTTACCTATGTTTGGAATTTTGATAAGGAAAAAGGTAAAATCAATATTGACCGATATAAAAGCATCTACGAATCGCGAGGAGGGTCAGTTATCTTTGCCGAATTGTCTGCTCCACTCATCACTCGAATTGAGAGAGCAAAGAGTCTTCAAAGAAAAGAAATTAAAGCTCACGCACCCGACTCCGAGCGCGTAGGAAGACTCGAAAAGACTCACAATTTCACTCCTCCATCAGCTTTTTACTATCCCAATTTGCATAAAAAATTCGAGACAGACAACAAGACTCCGGAGCAAATCGCTACGGAAGTTATAACATTCATCGGAACGTTTTCCTAGGTCATTTCTTGATATACTAAAATCACTAATAACTAATTACTAGCAACTATGAGCATCTTATTTCTCATCGGGCGGATACTTTTCGGAGGTTTTTTCTTGAAAATGGGCATTAGTCACTTTAAAAATCGGACTGCGATGGCGGGATATTCAGCTTCAAAAGGAGTGCCCTCGCCTATGTTGGCTGTTGTCGGCTCGGGCGCGCTTATTTTCCTCGGGGGCTTGGGAGTCATTTTGGGAGTGTATGTCAGACTCTCACTCATTTTCATTATCCTCTTTCTCATTCCGGTCACATTCACCATGCACCGCTACTGGAGCGTCGCCGACCCTGACAGAAAAATGATTGAGGCAATCAATTTCAACAAAAACATTGCTCTTTTGGGAGCCACTTGTATGCTTCTCATGCTTCCACTTACTCTTTGGACTTTTAGTCTCTGGCCATAGGGCATAGGACATAATCTGCCAAAATTTTTTCTTTCGTCTCACTTAGCAAAATGACGCGATAGCGTCATTTTGCTAAGTGGTAGTAGATAAGCGATAAGCGAAAAGTAATAAGCGATAAGTAATAAGTGATACGGAAATTATTATCTATTGAGAAGAGATTCGGCAAATTCAAAAAGATGCGTGCCAACAAGAACCGCTTGGGCGCCCTTCTTCACGTCTCGTATTGTTTTTATGTTGCTTGCCTGACAGAGCCAGCCGGGGAAAACGGCCCGCGCTTCTTCAAATGTTTCCTTTTTTAAACCCCCAGTTTTGAGATCCCTGCTGTTCCACACGGCGCGGAGAGTATCGGGCAGTCGCTCGAGCTCCGACAAAGTGTCGGGCTCGATTAGACACTTGTTCAAATGAATTTTTGGAATTCTTCCCACGACCAACACGAAATCTGCGCCTGCGGAAATCGCTTCCTGAATTTCCCTATCCGTCGCATGAATTCCCTTCGCCAAGATGGGCTTCAGGGTCATGGACTTCGCTTTCTTCACAAGCTCGAATGACCCATGCCACCTCGGGTCGGTATGAACTGAAATAATATCCCCTATCTCATTTGCAACCTGAAACAATTCATCCCAGCTACTCTCTGACACAAACCCAAACGGCGAGTGCGTTTTCACCTCTGCAATAATTTGAATTTTGTTTTTCATTCGAAAGTGCGTTTTATTTTGGGGAAAAAACGAGGTTAGTCACAATTTTTTTAAATAATGTTTCAATAAATGGTGGCGGACCCAGGTATCCAGACTCGTCCGCAGACTGCATAGTTTACTAGGGTTTAAAAAATCCCCTCAAGATTTTATTTGGGGATTTTTCATTTACAAAAATAGAAAAGCGTAATGATTATTTTGCTTTTTCAAGTCGGAGAGCTTTTCTTGTCTCATCAGTTTCAGCACCGCTACCACAACACAAATTCACCAGCCCCTCTACTCCACGCAAAGTCGCTTGTGCTTGTGTGGCTGAATGGCCATATGATTCCCAATCATCTTGCGTCAATGATTCCTTGCATGCTTCGAGCAAGTATTTTACATAGTTGAGGGTTTTTGATTGGTGAACATTTTCGAATATGGTAATTGTCTCTAAATACTTATCCATAGTTTTTGTTGATTCGATTTTTATCTCCTTGAGCTTTTGCTGAAGTGCGGTATTCAATTCTTCAGGAAGAATTTCCTTCTGGGAAGAAGAATCAAAGCCTAAACTACTATATGCATACATTTTCGGATCCCTTATGAGATCAACTGGCCAGTCAGCAGTGTTCGATGTACGCAGTGGCCCATCTTCTGAGTGTAAATCGCGAATAATTATTTTTAATTTAAGCAATTCTTGAAACCCTTGCTCTGCACTAAACGCCCTCTCTCTTTTTTTTATTTCAATATTCACCGGCGTCTCGAGTTCATCTTCTGGTCGGTCAAATTGACCCATATCTTTAAAATGTGTATATCCTTCTAGTGGCATAATAGAATGACTAATTGGTAATTGTTACAGTATATCTCTTATACACTGACTTGCAACATGTCCCGCCAAAGTGAAATTCCAAAGTTTTTTTGCCAGTCAGTAAATGGAACCAGTCACCATTCTCCTTTTTAATATTTGAGATAAATGTTTGATTATCGCAAATTCTGGCGGACCACGCTATTTCGACGTTCAGTCCGCCATACAATTTTTTTTGACCAAAGCATTATCTATGAGTTCGAAACTTATTCCTAATTCAGTTTTGATACCTCCAGTAAAATAAAGTAACTTAGTTTCGCCATTCTCAGTAAAGTTGCGGTCAGGTTTTCCCATAATATTTGCTATTTCATCAAAAGATGCCCCAATTTTAACGTCATTGCAATTCGCAATATATTCTTTAGATTGATCAGCAAACCAATCCCTCCCATTGTGAATAAAAGATAAACGAAATAAAATAATTATCACCAAGGAAATTGTGAGCAAAATTGCGAGAAAAATAATTATTCGTTTTCTCATACATTTATAGTTATGAATTTCTCAAAAAAAGCAATTTTGTTATTTATGATACTCAGAAATGGTTTTACCTGGTGCAATGGACATTATATATATTTTTGAGTCTTTTTCAGTCAAAACCATAAGGAAAGTTTTTTTATTGCCGTTTTGTGTCTCAAAAGTTTCTTGAAAGAACACCCCTTCATCAGCGTATTTATCCGGAAAATATAAAGAAACGCCTCCGTCGTCCTCATTCATAGATTTGAAATCTGTGAAAAATGGAATGTAGCGATCCTGATAGGCTTTTCGAATGACGCTATCGCCATTCTCTTGAATTGCAAGCGGATTAGTCATAGCTATTAACGCATCAATATTTGCACTGCGTAGCAAACCAATCGCGATGCGCATGCTTGGTCCATATTTGTTTGCTAGATTTTTTGTTTTTTCCACTAATACTTGTTGCTCATCAGTCAATTTCTCCGGATTGACTGAGCTATTTCCGCTTCTATAATCTATTGTGGAATCATCATTGTTCGTGTCGGGTGCAGTATAATCAAAAGGAAGAATGGGCTCTGATTTTTCCATTTTAGAATTGTTAGCTAATTTTCCTCCTAGCCAGACAACAACAATACCTATTACTAGTACGGCAATTATACCTAATAAGATTTTTCCGTATCGCCTAGACAGTTGATTAAAATAAAATATCTTCAAAGATTTAAAAGATTATCGTATAATATCCCTGGCAAAAATTAAAACATTCACTATAAGAATAATCGCGCTCATGTATATTCCAATTGTACCAAATATTTTTTGCCAACCAATACTATTCATCATAAATGATAAAGAAAAATAAAATAGGAGCAGGAGAAAGGGTAAAAGTAGAAAAATAAACGGAATCAGAAATTCATATGAATTTCTTACCGTTAAAAGACTGACTGTCCCAAATAAACACCAAATAATAAGAATTAAACTCGCGCAAGTTTTGAATATAACCCTGTTCATGTCAATTGAATAATTATTTATTTATTTTTTTATCAACTTTCGACCACACTGATTTTGTCATATATTTGCCGTGAGCATTAAAAGGATTAAGCGCTTGAAAAGTTACATTGATATTAGTCGCGCCATTTACTTTTCTTCCTCCATAACCAAACTGACCCCAACCTAAAAGACTTCCTGCTACTCCTCCAATACCTGCACCGATTGGTCCTCCTATTGCTCCTCCTCCAGCAAAACCGGCAACACCAGTCGCTGATAGTTGATTTCCGCCCAGTTTTTGTATTGGATCGAGCACTGAATACGCATTCACTTGATTCTTCACATTATCTCTGTCCGCACTATAGCCATTAATTACAGGAGTACCGAGCGTCACTAAATTATCTACACTGTGATTAATTTCCCCAGTAATCAGATTTGCTACATTACCACCATGACTATGACCTACGATATTTAATTTCTCGCCGTCGGCGAAATGGTACTCATTGATTTGTTTAGCGATGGCATCCGCAGCACTTTGTCTGGCTGCATCATTATCTCCACCAGACCAAACGCTTTTGTTATTTTCAACAATCATTGTATCATTGAACGTATTTTGCACTTCAGAAAGGAACCCAGCCAGACTGCCGTTAGTGCTCCACTCATTTGTATTATATCGAGTCCCGGGGATAACTATCGTGAGTAATCCAGATGGATCACTTCCAAGTATTGGATTGTTTCTTCCGTAAGAGTAACTATTCAGACTCTGCGGGTCATTCAGGATTTTTTCGAAACCTACCCAGAACACCGGGTCCTCGCTCAAGAACCTTCCAATCTTAGAATAGTAATATCTCGCGTTCAGATAATCAAGGTCTGTGTCTTTATCATACATCTGCCCTATGTATTGCCTTTGCTCGGTATGACTGCCGGAGGAAATTCTTTGCGCTCCGAATGGATAGTAGTCGAGGGTTTCGACTGGAGCGCCTAAGCTGTCGGAAACAACAGTAGTTGAATTCAAGTGGTCGGTGTGAACATAGAACGGCGTTACCACGCTACCGACTGTTTCTACTGTCGCTACCAGTTGGTCTCCTGCATAGATTTGCTTGGTTTTTTTAGTGCCTTCAACATTGTAGAAATTGTTTGGATAGAACGTTGCCGTCGAGCCCTTGGCGTATTTTACTCGGTTGCCTTCGTGGTCATAGAGATAGTACAAATAGTTCGTCGCTGTGCCACCTTCCACTGCTTTTAGCGACATTTTATTTGTATCAATGCCCGAGCTGGTTACAGTTCCTTTCGTTACCGCGTTGCCGTTCTTGTCATATGAATCGGACGGGTTTTTTACCGAATTAGCTCCGACTACAGTTTGCGTAATTTGATTTTTATAATTCCACGTGTTCGTCAATGTGCCATTCCCAATCAGGTTGCCGTTACTATCATACGTGTAGATGACATTGTTTATTGAAGTTACAGCGTGCGGATTCGCCTTGAGCGCGCCGGAATTGCCCTGATAGAGATAGACGCCCCCCGGACCAGTCAAAATATTGCCCAACGCGTCATAGGAGTAAGAATACGTGTATGAACTCTGGCCCGCCGGAGTTCCCGAAATAGTGGCTGAAGTTAAACGATAGAGGTCATCGTAGGTATAATTTGCCGTCTTCGCTCCTTGAGTATTCGACGCGTCTACAATTTTGGTAATGTTGCCGACGGGGTCGTAAGTGTAAGTAAAGTTCTGCAAGTCAATAATGCCGGGAGACCCATTCCCACCGCTTGACTTCCCGACATCGGGAGCACTGTCGGACTTGAGACCAGCTGTGGCGACTCCTGACAAAACCGTAAACGTTTTGTCTTTCGTAAGCGAAGTAAATGTGTGAATCGTGTTTCCGCCCGAAGTTGTAATCATTCCCCCTATCGCGTCTACGGAGCCAGTTGGGTAACTTATTATCACAATACCGGAGCCACCGGAGCCGCCATTGTCATTATTAAGATGCCAACCTCCGCCACCGCCTCCGCCACCTGTATTTGGAGCCCCATCACCTGCCCCAGAAAAATTTGAAGCATTTCCTCCTCCTCCATCGCCTCCCGCCCCTGGAGAGCTTGCCGCGCCTCCCCCTCCGCCTCCTCTCATGACAGGTGAACCACTGATGCTCGATTCTCTGCCTACTCCTCCTACTCCCCCTTTTCTACTCGTTCCATTTCCCCCGCTAGCTCCCATACCTCCGCCTCCGCCACCTTGTCTATTGTCATATGTGGAGTTTCCTTCTCCCGCTCCTCCACTATTTCCTTGTCCCACGACACCGGTTCCTCCTGCTCCACTAACTCCTGCTCTACCTGAAAAACCACCTCCACCCGAACCTCCATTGTTCCCGATTCCACCGTCGTAAGAATTATTCCTCGCCCCTGCTCCTCCACCTCCGCCGATAGCTGTTATATCGAAAGCAGAGCTGTCGTTTCCATTTTCTCCTTTTGCTCCAACATTATAGCTTCCCACCGCCCCAACACCACCTGCTCCAACCATAATAGAATATGTTCCGAGCAAAACTCCCACAGCATTATTTTCTATATACCCTCCCGCACCTCCTCCACCACCCTGAAGTTCTGGGCCTTTACCGCCTCCGCCTCCGCCACCTATAATCAAGACCTTTACAAACTTAGGAGCGGGAGCGGTGCCCACCGTTACTGTTCTTATCTTTTCAGTTGCGGGCATTCCTCCCGAATCGGAAACATTGTAATTAAGTTTATACGTTCCAGCCACTGAAGTTTTCACGCTTCCCGTCACTTTGACAGATGACGTAAGGTTTCCGTCTTCAACATCTGTTGCAGAATATCCCGGTTCGGTGAAGGTATCGCCAATAAGCAAATTAATTGCACTTGAGCCTGTAAGAGTAATGGAGGGAACATTGTTGGCAGTTGGAACATAGCCGACCGAAGTTTTCTTGTTGATTAAGCGATATAGATTTGCGACATCATAGGTGTTTTTCGTTGTCGCCCCATTTGCGTCTACTTGCGTCGCAATTTGCCCTAACGGATTGTAGTCAAAATTATAAACTACATTTGTAAACCCCCCGCCGTTTTCTTTTCTCATAATTTTATCAAGTTGACCTGCGGAGTTATAGGTATATTTGGTCTGCGCGTTGTCGGGATAGGTAATGGTAAGAAGATTACCCAGTCGGTTATAGGTATACGAAGTGGTATACGTCGTGCCGGCAATGTTCTTTGCTTCACTTGCTATATTACCGTTTGAGTCGTAGGTATAGTCAGTATTTGCTCCTGCCGTCATAATTGCGGAACAGAGCCTTCCCTTGCCGTTTGCGCAACCGCCGAAGAAATATGTAATTTCAGTTCCTGGACCCCCCGTGTAATCTTCGGTCAAGGGATGACTCATGCTGTCGTAGGTATAATTTGTTGTCTGAGAATTTGGGCTCACTGATTGCAGGACATTTCCAGCGTCGTCGTAGCTATTCGTCCATGTTCCGAACGTGCTGTCCCCAGATACGTGCAAGTCCTGCGCAGTTAAGAGCCGTCCGAGACCGTCGTAAGTGAAGTTGCGGATATTGCTTAATGCGTCGGTAATCTTCAATAGTTTGCCGGAAAGATTCCATTCGTAATACGTCGCGTATGTTGACCCGCCGTTTATTTCTTCAACTTTTATTAAGTTGCCGTACGCGTCTTTGTAATAATTCTTTACCTTGCCATTTTTGTCGGTAACTTTTGTTTTCCAATCGTCGTAGCTATATTTTGTCGCGCCTGTGGCGTCCACTATGGAGAGTGGCCGACCGAGAGCATCGTAGGTATTTGTCGAGTAGAGGGAAGCAATTCCTGTTGGAGAGGATTTAGAACCACCGCCTACATAAGGAAGCGACTGCTTCACTACTAACCCTACATTGTTATAGACAGTATCTTTTACATTGTAACTGCCAGAAGCTTCGGCTTCTTTACTCTCTTGAACCAGGCGTCCAAGACCGTCGAAGAATTGAAATGTTAAGACTTCAGTAATACTGTCGGGATAATCCTTTTGCACTATTCTTAACTCTCCCGGGATATCGCTATATGCATAAGTTGTTTTTGTGACCGGGAAATATGGAATTGAGAAATTTGGAATTTTTTGTTCAATGACGCGATCTAACCCGTCGTAGACGGTCTCGTAAGTATTACCGTTCTCGTCATTTATTTGCCGAGGTTTTCCAAGCGAGTAATCGTAATTGTATTGAACCGTCAGATTCAGTGGGGTGGTAACGGATGCAGGATAAAGGCTATAGGTATCGTAAGTATACGAGGTTACCTTTCCGCGCGGGTCAATCGAGGTCGTGACTAAACCTAAATTGTTATAGGTTTTTTGGCTGTTCACGAAGCTGTCGCCCGATTTCCACTGTTCTACTTTGGTTTGATTGCCCTTATCTACTGAACCCAAGGGAAGAGTATCGTAATAATATTTTGATTCGCCTACTCTTGCCGAAGAGGCATCCGTAACCTTTTCGCTTGAAAGGACATTCACCTTGGTTGCGCCATTTATCGAATAGGTGTAGGTAGTAACGCGCTTATCCGAACCAGTGTCAGTAAATGTTCCGTCCGCGCTTGCCGTCACCTGTCCCCATTCAGTTTTCGTAAGAAGGTTGCCGTTTGCATTGTCATACGTATATTCGACAGCAGTATCTTTGTGACTGCTGTTTCCGTCGTAGGTGAGTACCGTTTGACGGGAGAGTTTTACAAAATCATGATTTTCGCCGAAGTTATTTCTATCCCACTTGTTGACTGTTAATCGAAACAAATGTCTCGCATTGTCATATTCTTCAATCCTGTATATTTTTCCCGCCTTTGAAATATGGTCATCGTATTCTCCGAGCGAAGCATTGGTCGTATTGCCCTGATGATAGTACGTCTTTGTCACATTGCCCGCAGCGTCGGAGGATGTTACTAATTCGAAACCTGCAAATTTTCTGTCAAAAGCATTATTGTAGTAATAATATCCGTTCGCGTAGGTGTTCGTAAGCGATTGCTCATTGGATTGCCCGGGGTCGGTTTTGATAGACGAAACGGTGTAGACAATTTGAGAAAGTTTCGGGTTCAGCAAATTATCATAGTCGTCTCGATAACCGGTTGATGGTTTGTAAGTGATGTTCGATTGAGAACCGGTGGAAGCAATAATTGTTTTAAGAAGTTGTGATTTGATTCCTTGGTTTATGGAAACTTCGCTACTTTCAGTACCGTCGTCCGCTCTAAATCCTAAAACTATATCGCTCAATCCATCACCATTCATGTCCATGAGGTAAGCAATATTAATACGCGCACCTGATTTATTATCCCTAGTCACAAAAGATGGGAGACCCAAAGAAGAGGCATCTTTGGAAGTAAAGCCATAGCCATTATTAATATATAACAATTGATTCATCCTTAAGCTCTGCGTTTGACTTAAATTTTCGCACTCTTTGTCACTGCTATTACCGCCAGTGTTACTACATACAATATCGGTAAGACCGTCTCCGTTCACATCTCCAAATTGAAATACGTTAGGATAAAAGGAAGCGAGAAGAGGAGCAGTAGAATAGGTAGGATCATTAATCCAGTCCTTACCGTTATTCATATAAAACAGATTTGAGTTTGTCTGTGTTGAAGGACCACTAATTACATCAGCAAGTTGATCGCCATTTAAATCTGCCAATCTCACTCCAGTTTCATGCTGTTCTCCGCTAGATGTCTTATAGTCAAAACTAAAAGGAAAATTATTAGTAATTGTCCACCCCGAGCCATTATTTCGATATTGCGTGCCCGAGCAGGTTCCCACAGATGTTGCGCAAACTACATCCAATAATCCATCACCATTTATATCGTCAAACTGGTGGTTGCCAAAATCATATCTGCTACCGCCATTAAACATAGGCGTATTGCCGTCATAAGAAGTATTCTGCGTCCAAGCAGTGCCATCAACGTTAAGGAACGTCTGTGAATAAGTTGTTTTAGGAGCGGCACCTCTGTAATGACCAAAAAGAATATCCGCAAGCCCGTCTCCGTTCACGTCCTGCAAGCGAACACCATAATCTTTTTGCGTCTCGTCGGTATAAGGATTTACAAATGGAACGGGAATGAGTGGTCCTGAAGTGTTCGTGTTCCATGATTTGCCGGTATTGAGAAAAAATGTGGTAGGTGTAACAGCGTCTGGGAAACCATCCCCGTTGACATCTCCAAATTTGGTATTGATGCTGGCATAGGACCGACCAGAAGAATATTCAGAAAAAATTGGTCCATTATGCCATGCTGGATCCGAGGCCCAGCTTGATGACCCGTTGTTCGTCGTATAGGAAAATGATGTAGCGGGCAGTGTGATAATTGCTCCACCGTCCGCTTTTCCGCTTTCTATAACTGTCGCGAGAAGAGAGCGATTGTTTTCCGCAGTGGTCGTATATGTCAATGCGTATTTTTTTACCCAATCGGAATTTATCTTCGCGGTAATCGTTTTGATGCGATACTTGGTTTCGACAACGAATGCAGGCGAGGCAATTTTTGTCGGAAAGGGTTGGGCTTCGCGCTCGAATTCAACCTTAAAAACGCCGGCAGTTCCGCCGTTTGAAGTGTAGTCGATAGTTCCAGGATAAATCTGCCCGATATCTTTAAAGTAATTATAGGTGACCGTGTTTCCGTTCGTGTCGGTAACGCTTTCGAGCATCCACTTGAATACATGAGACGCGTCCGACGGGTCGTCTTGACGCGACTGCGCCGTCTGGCCAAAGACATAGGTCGTGCCGTTTTTGTCTTTTACCGTCCACACATTTCCGCTGTAATCGTAATTGAGAAAATCGGAATCCTCTGACCGAGGCGCCCATGTCGAGCCAGTGACCAAGCTTAGCTCGCCAGAAAGTGAAGAGGCATAATTATTCGTCGTGTATAAATTTTCTGTTCCGGTTTTATTGAGGCGTTCGATAAAGGGAATTCCTACGTTCCATCCGAATCCGACGATTGAGTCGTTCTCCTGGCGGGCACTATTGTATGAAAGTGAAATCTCCGGAGTAACATTGTTTCTGCCCGGAGGCAACGAGATGGGGTAGGTGTAATTGAGACTTCCGTTTGTTTTATCAATTTCAGGAGAGAGTGTTTGTTTATTTTGGTTCGCGGGGTAGGTTATCGGGTTGACATCAGTGGTTTCCACGCTCAACTCGGCCTGCGGGTCAGGAGGAGCATCTTTTGCAGGACCCCCATCTTTTTTGGGGTTCTCGTTATCTTGATTTTTCTTGTCGCCTGGTGAAGTTCCGGGAGGTGGAGTAGGTTGATTTCCCGGCACCCCGTCGGGAGTGCCTGGGAGAACGGGTCCAGGTGTTTCTTCTGGATTACTTGAAGGAGAGGGAGCGGGGCTAGAATCAGGTGTGGGAAGAGGTGTGGGTGCGACTTCAGGTGCTGGGGTGAAAGTTGGAGAATTGTCGATATATTGAGCAAAAGCCAGTTCTACCTGCACTAAGGGGCCAAAAACCATTGAAAACACTAAGAACAGTGGAAAACCCTTAAACAACAGGCGTCTAGGGAAACTGGAAACCCTTGGGTATCCATATATTTTTTTCACAATACTCACACCCTAACAGAGATTCCAAGCAAAATATCATTCGGAGACATATCTCAAGTATTGTCAATTTTTTGAGTAGTCTGCGCGTCGAGGCACACCTTGCCTTACGAAGGAGTGCCTTGATTCGGAACAAAAATGCGTTCAACTGGAGAATACGATTCAGATTTCTTTAGCTTGCGTAATATAAAATAAACAACAAGAAGAGAGACGATGAATTCCAATGCTAATCCATATAAATTAAAATAAACAAGCATCAAATTGGAGAACCCATGAAGAAGAGAGGCTAATACTAGTCCCACGATGATATACTTTTTTGCTCCACCGGATAATTTTGCCCTTGCCAGATACCATCCGCAAATTGAGGCGGCCGAAACGTGAATAAGGGTGCTCGCGATCGCTCTTACTACTCCCTGAATGAGATAATATATTTCCGGACTGGTCGCAACTGCCTGAAAAAAATAGGAGGTGTTTTCCAAAAATGAAAATCCGAGCGCGCACATGATTGCATAGATGACACCATCTTTTATCCGGTCAAATTCTTTCCGATGATAAATAACCTCATACACAAGAAAAAGCTTGAGCGATTCTTCAATCGGACCGGCCAAAAAGAAGGTGGCGGGCGAACGATTATCCGAGATATTAAAAAAGATTGAAAGTGTACTATCTGCCTTTGGGTCAAACAAAAAAGAGGCGACCCCATTGACCCACATTGCCAAAAACGCGGCGCCAATTCCCAACCCAAATGTAAGCAAAAGAAGCTTTACCGGTTCGGTGTTATCGCTGTCCACCCTCTTCACAATCAGACTCCAAAATAAAAGAGGAAAAACGACGCATGCAATATAAACAATAATAATGAGGAACATGCTTATTTTGGTCGCACTATTTTAGTCGCACTATTTTAAAAGAGTATGCAAAGCATTCACGGCGCTTGCGCTTCCAAGATTCTTTAGCTGTTGTTCATTAAGCCCGTAACTTATATACAAGCCGAATCCCATGATAACTATAAAAAAGATAATAGACAGTATGATTGCAGTTAAACCGAGCGCTTTCTCCCCTTTCACGTAAGCCAAAATAGCAAACACTAAAGCAGGAAAAGCTATCAAACCCTGAAAGAGGCTGACAAGAATAAGAACAAGAGAAATAATTCCGAACAGCAGTCCTTTCTTGCTAAAATATGTTGTCGCAGGAGCGCTATTTGCTAATACCTGTTCCATAGTAGTTTAATTACTCCAATAATTTTCAGCCAAGCTCATCCTGACCATAGTATCACGAATTTCGTTTTTGTCACTATTATTGATAAACTCCAGTGCCTTTCTTCCCGCTTCTTCCATAGTTTCCCCATCAATATTAATCGAATACGTGTCGGAGAGCACTTGTTTTCCTCTTATGTAGAACTTCTGAAAATCTACTTCGACAGACTTCTTCTCCGGATTTTTTAGTGTATATACGAGAAAATTTTGCGCCAGATTGCTCACATCATCTGCTTTTGTAAAAGCGTCAATAATCAATCCTCCACTCGATTCTACGCTTCCCTTTACGGCTTCGGCATACCTATCGAGCTCCGGGAGAACCCCTGAAGCATTGATGTATCTCATAATGGTTATGAGTTCCGTCCATGAATCGGAACTTTCCCCTTTTTGGAGAAATTCGTAAAGCTCTATATTGTCATCTTTAGCGTGATATGATTGGCTGAAAATTTTACCTTGGAATGTGATGTCCGGTTTTTTAGGAGAAGCGGAGAATGTTCCTGAATTTCCGTCCGTGCCAGATTCAGCTCCTTTTGTGGCGTCTGGAATAGTATCTTTTTTAAGATTTATACCGATTATCGCAAGAGAGCAGAAGATAATGAGTACGAAGAGATACACAACTCCGATAATTACGGCGGACGAAATTCTTACCGGTCCTCTCGGTTTCTTCTGCATGGGAGAAATAGGAGGTTGCGGAGTCGCTAAAGGTGCTGAAGAAGGAGGGGTGCTAACAGGATTTTGAGAAAGATTATCCATTTGTGTTAATCATACTAGAAATCTGTGAATGGCGCTCGCACACCTGTGGATAAAAAGGGCCTTCCAGCTACTCTCCGACACAAAACCAACAGGCTCTACGCCTTCTTTGCAAACACCGCTTTAATCGAGTCAACAATAGTCTCAAATGTTTCGCCTGATTTTATAATATACCCTCGAATGCCGAGCTCTAAGCCTTCGCTGATTTTCTTCATAGTGGACATATTTGACGTGATAAGAACAGGGACTTTTCCTTTACCATACTTTAGATTAAACTGTTTTAGAAATTCCATTCCATTCATTTTAGGCATCATAATATCGAGAAGTATCAAATCAGGAAGCGCTTCTTCCGCTTTTTTTAAACCCTCTTCGCCATTTTCAGCGGATAGTACTGTATATGCATCGGCAGGAAGAGCCTCACCAATATGAGTTGCAAAAAATGGATCATCATCTATCACGAGTATTTTTTTCATATAATTTCTTTCTATTTGCTATTTACCTTGTGGAGACAATGGTAGCACAAAATAAAACGCGCTTCCAGCTCCTACGGATGATATCACACCGATTTTTCCCTTATGTTCCTCGACAATCCCCTTTGCAATCGCGAGTCCCAGGCCCGTGCCCTTCACAGTAGAAACAAATTCTTTGTTGTTGAGTTGCTTGAATTTATTGAAAAGTTCTCCGATTTGCTCTTGCGGAATTCCTCCTCCGGTATCTCGAACAATTACTACAAGAGATGGGGATAACGATTTAAAAATTTCATCGGGAAGCGCGGTGGGGAGATGAACTTTTAGCTTGCTTATCTCGCTTTCAATAGAAAGCGTGGGGTTATGGGTAAACGCTATGATTGATATTTCACCGTCTTCCTTCGTAAATTTCAGGGCGTTCGAAATTAGATTGTTCAATACTTCCTTGATCCGCTGGACATCAAATAATACAATTTTCGGAATCCCCTCTCCTGTCATTTTTTCAAGATGAATTTTTTTATCCTGCGCGGAAAGTTGAAAAAACTTAATCCGATTATCTATCACATCTGCGATATCGGCCGGCTCTGGACTGATTTCAAATTTGCCCGCCTGAAGCTTCGCGATGTCCAAAATGTCATTCACCAAATCAAGCATTGCCGAAGAATTCTGATATATCATTTTTATATACTCTTTATAGGATTCGGCATTCTTTTTCTTGCCCGGAGTTTTGAGTATCTCGCTAAATTTTTTGATAACATCGAGGGGAGTTCGAAGTTCATGCACAATCATTGACGTAAAATCTTCTCTCACTCTTTCCAATTCCATTTCCCGAGTAACGTCATGGAAAATGACCACCCCGCCCAGAATATCATCACCGCTCAACGTTGAGTTCGTTTTCACTGGGAAAACGAATGCTTGATAAAATTTGTCTCGTATCAAGAATTTTTCTGACACATACGATTTTTTTAACTTAACGCTTTCTTCCAGTCTGCCGCGTATATCTACCTTGCCCCCAAGATTGTCTATAAAATCAAAAATAGTTATTTCTTTTTTCTCGGGAAGGCCAATAACCCTTTTGGCGGCAGGATTGATGACTAGAATGCGGTAATCAGCGTCGGTCATGACCACGCCATCCTCCATGCTTTCTACCATGGCATTCACCTTGGCTTGTTCAGTCTTTACCACTCCCTGAAGTCGCGTTACTGCTTTTGAAGCCTGCTGAATAATCTTATACAGAATGGTCATCTCCTCTTCTTTGTAGAGACCGGCTTTGGTATCTGCCACGGTCAAAATTCCCACCACTTTTTCATCAATCACGAGCGGAATGTTGAAGAAAGAGCGCACAGGCTCGTCCAATTCTTCAATAATGATTGCGCCGGAAAGAATCTCCTTAACAACATTCTTGTCAAATTCCCTGTCAAGAAGAGCCGAGAGAGAGCCGAGCATCCTATCTCGGATGTCGGTTACAAAGCGTCGGTGCACGGACTTTTCAAGATGGATTTTGAAGATTACTTTCTCCGGCTCAAGAAGCATGTAGGAAACAGCGCAATATTCGATAAACTGATGGAGAGAACTCGTAATGATATCGATAATCTGTTGGACATCAAGAGAGTAACCGATCCTGTCTCCCAATTCTTTCAAGATTGCAAGCTCATACATCCTGCGGTTTATATCCCGCTCACGCTTTTCGAGAACTTCTTTAGCTTTGCTATCTTTAATTAAAAAATAGACGGTAGAAGCAATGCCACCGAGAGCCAGAATGATTGATATTACAGTGAGTATCATTGGTTAAAAAATACCAAACTAGGACTTGCGCAGTCGGCGCATTTCTTCGTTGCCTCCTCCTTGCTCCTGCGGTGTAGCATCTAACTACACCTTAGTCACAAGCCTCTCTTGCGCCTCGAACTGCACTCAACTGCGCAAGTCCTACAGACGCTATTCGATAGAGAGAGCTGTCCACTGTTCTTATGCCTAGGAAAGACCTGCCTACTTATTGATATTGAGATCAGGATACTTGGCAAAAATCGAGCCAAGCGCGTTTTTCACAATCTGACCAGAAAGTTCGACATATTGATCCACCAAATTTTGTAATGTCTCTTTTGGATTATCTCCAACTCCCGTAACCTTGCCATCATTGTCAACCATAAGACCGGAAACACTGCGGGCCTTGAGTATCGCTATTTCAGGACCGAGAATGACAATTTGTTTTTTAATTATCTCGCTAATGAGAGCGCTATATTGTTCTTTTTCGTTCATAGGTTTATTTGAGTTAACGTTAAATAAAAATTATCTTACATTGCTTTTTTTGAGAAAGATATCAAGCACCATGCCGCGTAGCTTAAACCAATTGCGGAAATAACTAGGAAGATTTTCTCAATTCCCTCGCCTGTTGCGCTTGTAACATCTACTACTTTCCAGCTTTCAAAGAGTAACTCCCAAACATGTTGAAGGCCGAATGCCCAAATAGCAACAATCATCGGATTTGCGATTGCGCGCCCTATCATACCGAGCTTCTTTTTTGCGCTCAACAGGTATGACCCCACAGCGAACGCGAAGACAAATGCAATAAAATGATGCAGTCCAAAAACCCCAAAAACAGAAGAGTCGTAGGCAACAACGATGGAATCAGCCGATTTTGGAATGATGAAGAGAACCGCAAAGACCAGCACCGCGACTACTGCCCATGTTTTCTCAGCGCCTATCTTCACACCCTGATTCGGCGACGTTTCAACATTTCCAAGACCGACAAGCAACTTGAGACCGTGAAAGTAGAAGATAAAGGCCATATAAAACATCAGGTGCCACCAGATATCCATTGACGCGCTTCCGATGCCAAAAAATTCTCCTCCTAATTTTTGAAAAATCGTAATAACAAAGAATATTCCCGTTCCAATAAATATGTAAGAAAAAATGGATCCAAGTGTGGATTTTCCAAATCTTTTGACCGCAAAAAACATAGTGATTGAAGCGACGAGAAAACCGATTGATGAAATATAATATCCGAGAGTGATGAGAGATTCGAGAGTGCTCGACCCCTCTCCGTCAGCCGCGAACGCAACTATAGGGAAAGTTGCGAGCGCCGAAACTGCCCCGACGATAATTTTATTCAATGATATTTTCATATGTAAAGTTCAAAAAAACTTAGATTTATCTTCTAGTAATTCCATTTATATTATACCACACCCCTTACTAGCGAAAATCAGCAGATACTAAGGGTTATCCACACCCCAAACGAAATGAGTTTACAATCTCTTTCCTATGCGTTTTCGGTATACGGAAAAAATAAGAAGTACGTTAACAATCAGAAGACAAATTTGAAAAGCCGAGTTTTCGATATTCCAAACAGGTATTGAGGGAAGAACTAGGAGAACTGCTACTAGACTTGCGATGTAGGTGAGCCCCGTTTCGGTTTCGGGATTTACCCATGCTTTTCGGATTGTTGGGAGCGCCGCCAATCCATCGCCCAGTGCCGCAAGTAAAATTGCTATGCGAGGAGAATCAATTCCTAGCCAGAGGGCAAATGCGAGAAGCGAGCACACCCCGCACAAAATATCGAAAATTGCTAATTTCCAATAACTTTTCGGATTGAAAAAAGAAGAAACAAAAACTATGAGCGGGATAAAACCTGCAAGAAAAATTCGGCTCGTTGCCCAAGGATCCGCATGGGCGGAGAGCGCTGCCACAGTGCCGACAAGCGGGGCAAGCGCCCACATGAACCATGTCACCCGATTCGGTTTAGTCTTCCCCCGAATGGTGTCGCGGATGTACGCAGTCGCACCTGCAAGACTCACAAGGACGCTTAGCACTACGAGCCAGTGGACAAATGAGATTTCAATTATCATGGTAAAGTAGTGTGAAAGTTTTTAAGCTACTCCCTATTTTCATATGCGCGAACTAGTGGACGAAGCGGGAACTGCTATCCAAACCCACAATGATTATATTTATCTACCTAATTTAGAACAGAAAGCAATGCCTCGAGAGAAGATTTCTCACTAGAAATATTGGGATTTACTGCTCTTAACTCGCGCAGAACTGTATCAATCTTTCCGTCAATAAGAGTCCATTCTTTTGCATCTTTTGGCTTTAATCTCGCCTGCGCGGTGTCCCATTCGTATTCCAAATCTCCTATACGAGTTTTAGCGCCTGACTGATCTCCTACATTCAGCTTGTTAAGTGTATCTTGAGTAATAGTACGAAATAGAGAAAGATCTCCAAGTGATGAAACTGGTTTATTTGACTGCACTGAAGTTCCCACACCCAACACACTTTCTTGTAATTTAGTTTTCTGTATCTGGTATCCTATCCCCCCAAATAAAAGAAAGATAAGACCGACAACAATAGTTTGCCATAAACCACCTTTCTCTTTTATTTCTTCATCATTCTTTGAGGTATTTGTGATGACATCTCTTTTGGTAATGGAAAGATAAGTTACTATTCCTATAATTCCAAGGATAAAAATTGCACTTGTGGCGGTAACACCGAGCCCAAGTCCGCCGTGATTTCTTGTTTGTGAGAGATAGTCGCCAATCGAAGCGCCGAGCGGGCGGGTCATAATGTAAATAATCCAAAATGAGAGAACGGAATTAAGCCTAAAGTTCCAAGCAACCCCCGTAACAGCGATTACTGATGCTACTATGATTCCTGTCATCAAATATCCGAGCGCAAGGCCTTCGGACATTAAATCACCTGAAGCTGTTCCAAGCGCAAATGTAAAAAGAATAGCAAGCCAATAAAATACTTCTCTGCGGGTCGTAAAAATAGAGTGCACAGAAAGTGTTTTCTCCTTAACATACCAGACAATAAAAGTAACACCTAGAAGGACGGAGAAAATTATTGTGCTCGTTTCCAGAGGCACACCGATTCTATCGGTAAGATTGTCAGTTATTAAAGTCCCAAACACACTTACCAGCGCTACGGTAATCCAGTAAATAGTCGGAATATATTTCTTAGATCTAAATTGAAAAATAAACGCAACTATAAGTAAAACACCAGTGATAACAGATGTGCCAGTAAGACCGAGATTAAGATTGACATTGAGAAAGTCAGCGGCGGTTTCACCTATAGTTGTACAGAGTATTTTAATAATCCAGAAATACAAAGTAACTTCTGGAACTTTGTTTAGCATTTTCACTACTAAACTTGAATCTTTGTTTTGATTAAACATATCCATGCGCACAACTATACCACAGTTCAGGTCCACTACACCCGCTTCGCCCTTTGAAGTTTTAACGAAAGAGGGTGGACTTTTCGTGTCTTAAAATAGGGCTAAAAACTTGGCGCGAACTAGCGGACGAAGTGGAAACCAGAATACGAGGGAATGGTGGGGATATTTATATACCTGATTTCTGCAAAAAATTAACTATAGCATAGTATCAGATTTACTTTATTGGTAGCGGCCAGAATACTCCGAGGGCTTCCCGCGGGCATGGACGATCGGCAAACTTTATTATTTAAAAACTAATAGGTGTATAATGAGGTATTATTATTTAACTATTTTTCATATGACAAACGAGAAAAAAGTAGAGTGGATTTTAAGAATTGGTGTCGCCGGTGAATTTTTTGGTCACGGAGTCTTTGCTGTTATGGGAAAAGCTGATTGGATAAAGTGGACAGAACAATTGACTGGGCTTGATACGGCAACAGCTACGACATTTATGCTTGTGGTAGGAATAGTGGATATTTTATTAGCAACTTTAGTACTCATAAAACCAATCAAACCAATTCTGCTGTGGATGACCTTCTGGGGTTTCTGGACTGCTCTTGTGAGGCCACTAGTAGGTTTGCCTATTTGGGATTTCGTAGAGCGTTTTGCAAACTGGGCAGCACCTTTGGCGCTTTATTTCTTTTACAGAAGCAAGAATAAATAAATTACCAAAAACTTGGCGCGGACTAGTGGACAAAGTTGCCTGCCCGTCCGAAGCTTCAGCGAAGGCGGGGGAACTACGATTATGTCTACAACACATACTCCCAGCCTGGTTGCCAAGATTTAGTTTTTCTCCAATCTTCATCCAAAGCTTCCCTCCAAGTTTTACCATTAAGCAATACATCCAATGAAAGTTGGGGTGCTTTGTGGGACACAATCGCAACACTTTTCCCATCATAATTCTTTTTCAAAAACTCGAGAAAATCAGCGACCCGAGTTTTGACATCTTCATAGCTTTCACCATCTGGAAACTTTTTTAAAATACATTCTTCTTCCTGCATAGGCTCTATAATTGAAGAAGAGCCCCCGTTTAGTTTTCCATAGTTGCATTCTCGCAATCTCTCGTCGGGAATAATTGTGTAAACCCCTTCCCAGGCCAGCTTTGCAGATTTAACGGCGCGCTTTAAATCAGAGCAGAAAATTACGTCAAATTTTTTATCTTGAGTCTTTTCTTTCAAATCTATTGATTGTTGTATTCCGAGTGGGGAAAGCTCTACATCAGACCAACCCGACGAAATTTCTTTTTCGTTGTCTATTGAAGTGCCGTGCACGAAATATGTAATCTTCACAGACATATCAAAATAGTATCACAGTTCGAGCACGACACCTGCTTCGCCCTTTGAAGTTTTAACGAAAGAGGGTGAATTTTCTGTGTCCTATTTATTAGCTAAAACCGATGCGCGGACTAGTGGACGAAGTGAGAACTGCTATACAACAGCATAATGGTTATATTTATATACCTAACTTAAGCAGATAGTTTGCCTTTTAATACATCCAAGACCTTACTTATGCCATCTTTACCTCCTGACCATATATTTGGACTTTTATCCATTGAATCTAAAATGTCCTCTGCCATCATCCACTTAATTTCTTGGACTTCACCATCATTAAATTTCAAAGTGGCTATATTGCCCTCAAACCTATAATAGAAAGAATGAGTAAATTCTCTATTGGGATCATGGTCTCTTTTATACACCTCTCCTTGAATTAAATCACCTTGTTCTAATTCTAAGCCGACTTCTTCCATGAGTTCATCCTTTATTGCATCTTCAATGCTCCCCCCACTTTTTATATGACCACCAAATCTTGTATCCCAACAGTTAGGATGTAAATCTTTATCCTTAGAGCGTAAATGAACTAAAAATTCTATTTTATCGTTTATTTTTTTAAATAGGTAAATGTGAACAGTTCTATGCCAAAAACCCGTTGAATGGATAACTGAGCGTAGTTCTCGTTCACCAGTTAAGTCATTGCTTTCGTCTACTAAGTCTAGATATTCGTCTGCCATAATTTTATTATAGCAGTTCCACCGTCCAATAGACCAGCAGAAAAAGTGCCTTCCGTGAGAACTGAAAATGCCATATCAAATATAGATATTATTTAGAAATTTCGCTTTGCGCGGCTCTCGGGTGCTGGTCACAAATATTTTCTCGCCGACGCTCGAAAATTTCGCGACCCCGGCTCACGGTTTTGTCTACTGACAAAACATCGCTCCGCCCGTCAGCACCCAACGTAAGCCGAGTAGTTGGCTTACTTCAGCCGCGCAAGCAAAAAGCCCCATACGGGGCTTTTCCTTGCGCGGCTGATGGGTGCTGACCCCACGGCCTCTCCCGTGCACTTATCCAATATTTTCATAAAGGCGTGGACTATATCTTCACCGTATCCTTCGATAAACTCAAGACTTAGGTGCTCTGGTATCTAGTCTCTACGGTGCCCCTTCTCTTTACTTTTTTTTATAAAGTAAAAATATGGAAGGGTTCCCACGGTATTCGCGTACCCCGATAAAATCAGGGGTTAGCATTCACCGTTATCCCAGAGAGTTTCAATCTGCCGTTTCGACAAAAAGCTGCGTATCCACAGGGGAGTGCTCTACCGTTGAGCTACAGCCGCATTGTATTCTTAACCTCCTTGATTATACATAAAATCACAAAATTTCAAAGAGTCATTTGCCTTAAAAAAAAGGTGCCACCCACGGGCACCTTGTAACTCGAGCCTGTTTCAGAACCGCCAGTTCAAAAGTACCAAACCGGACTGGCTTTCCCTCCGCTCGCCGCCCATCTTGGAGACTGAATAGAGAGCGCGATACTTGAAACCCACATAAGAAATCTTGCTCATTTCGATGAGTTTGAAATTGAAATCGTCCATCACCATCGTTCCCGCAGGATTCTTTTTGGACAGCTCACCCGGGAGACTGTCCCGAAGACTCGGTGGCACAACTGTTTTCACTGGCAGGAGCACCTCAACCACGTGGTTTGTGCGATTTTGCGCCTCTTCCGGATTTGGAATTGGGGCCGGAGGCTGAACCACTTGCTTCACTGTTTTTCTCCGGTATGATTTTTCCGGTGCGTTTTTTTCTTGAGGGACGCTTGCGTCTGCCCCAGCCACCGACAGCAGAGCGCCGACGAGCAGGGATAGTGTTTTCATTTGTTTGACTCGCTTTCGTAGGTTTGTTGATTTCTCTAACAAGTTTTGTACCTGTCCCCCGCACCAAAACAGTTGGTATGAGGGTTGTCCGTGAATCATTTTAGCACTATTCGAAAGTATTGCATTAGTCCAAAAATTTGTGTCGGGGGTGGGATTTGAAACCTACAGTTTCAGTATACCTTTCGTATCGTGCTCGCAAAGCTCCGTGCGATATACTCAAGGTCTTCAAATCCCACCTGCATTGCATGCAGATGCAATGCTCCCTGCCGCCTCACCAAGTTCTGTGTCGGGGGTGGGATTTGAACCCACAGGTCTCCGCTTTATGAATGCGGTGCTTTAACCAGTTTAGCTACCCCGACGTTAGTTCTTAAAATAACATAAGAGGACTCATCATTCAAATAAAGATTCTAGACCTGATAAGGAACCTAAAATTTTGCAATGAATGTCCGCCCCCCTCCTTACTTTTACTCTTAATGTCCCAAAATGTTCATTTTCGTTGGAATATCTTTTTTTACTCTGAGTTTTTATTAGACTTGGCTTTGTAAACTGAGCAGTTGGAATCTTAATCAAATCTGACCAATAGTGCATTACTTCAGCAACTCGTTTTGAATGTATATTATTTATGCTTATCCTTAAAATAAAATCCTGAATAGCTACCTCGTAGAAAGTCTGAAACCATTTAATGATCAATTTAATCATAAAGGGATTGCTATTTGTGAATCCCACTTCATCGTTCCCTCTTTTATATCCCTCTCCCCAATAGAGTGCCAAACCTATAAAAAAGAACTCCTTCTTTGTCAGTTGCCCAATTTCTTTTTTACCTTGCGTTGTCAACTGTTCAACCTTTTTTAATCTTTCAGCCCGTTTTTTTTCTAAAAATTTTAGTATCGCCTTCATTCCGGCTTTCTTTTGTTTTTCTTGAATATAAAGCAATTGTTGCTTTGATAAGACAATGTCTCTGCACCAATATCCGATAGTGCTTTTGCTCACTTTTATCTCTGTTGCGATATCTTGAATACTCAAGCCTTCCCTTCTTAATTTTTGAGCTGCTTCTCTTAGATAAATGTTCGCCATAGATTTGATTGACTATATACAGGTATTGTAACATATGCAACCTGTCTAACAATATTGATTTTAAACCTTTAAAGAGGTATCATACTGAACACTGCGGGGTAGAGAAGCAGTAACTCGCAAGGCTCAATTGGGCTCATAGGAGAGTAATTTCTTATGGATAACTCGTCAAATTCGGTGAAGCCTTCTTCGTAAAATACGAAATGGTAATACCGAGCCAAGCGCAAATTTTGTCCGCTTTAGGCGGTTACAAAATTGGGCGTCCGCCTAAGGCGGGCACTCAATCTTGCAACCACTTGGAGTGGGCAAGATTGGTGAAGGTGTAGAGACTAGACGGCGAGATCCGTTCAATGGAACGGAATAAGGTATAGTCCAGACTCCAAACTCTAATCCGCTTTGCGCGGACGAGATGATGAAAATCATAGTAGTATGCATAACCTTGAGGCGCCCGTGCAATTCGGGCCTCCGCAACAGCAAAAAATAAGACGCTCCTATTGGGGCGTTTTATTTTTGTTGATGTTGCGAGAGGAGCAAGTGAACTGCTTCACTTGCGTCCCGAATTGCAAACCGGAGTCATGTTTTTTCTTAAAAAACAGACGAGGTGGGATCGAGAGTACTTAGACTTTTGGCACACAAGTGACAAAAGACTTAGTAACTCGTGATCAATTCGGGCCTCCGCAACCACGTAAAACAAAAACACTGTCCGTAATGAGGGCGGTGTTTTTGTCACGTGGTTGGTCGCGTGGATGATTGCTTTGCAATCTGCTTTACGCGACAGACCACGTAAAACAAAAACATCGCCCCGCAACGGGCGGTGTTTTTTTGCAAATAAAAAAAGGAGGGGGGTATTTTACCCCTCCCCTCTGCATATTGGTTTTCGCTGAATGATTTGCCAATCCTTTATTTCATCATTCCATACCCATTCATGAAATTCGTAGGAAGAGATGACAGCAGTAGAGAGAATTCTCACTGTATCTTCCCGTTCACAATGAGGCACCGTGACAAATGGAACGGCGGGCGGATTTTTGGGATCTGGTTCGGGCGTATAATACAGACCTACAGAACCTGCCGAGAAACCACATGAGCGGGCCGCCTCAAAAATTCTTTTGAGGACGTCTACCGTCACATTTTCACCTTCATCCGCGTAAATAGATATTGACCAAGAATTCAGCACAACAACAACATGGCTCATAAAAATTCCTCAAAGAACCAATTTCCCCCCTCTAATTTTGCCCTCTGACCAAGCCAGAAACAAAACAGCTCTTCGGGGTGAAGAGCTTCCTTGTTTCTACATTTTCTTGATTCTTGAATCTAGATTCTTGAATCAACCTTATAGACACGAGCAAGATCTCCACCTTGTGTGGAAATAATAATGATACCGATGATAATCCCTATGCTCGTTTTCATTGCCATCTATTATAAATATGGGCAAGAAGTTGTCAATCCTAAACAAAAAAAACCACATGCTTGAAATACTTCAAGTGTGGCTTTGCACTAGTCAGGGAAAATGCCTTTTCCAATTTGGATCGAACTGATTTAGAGCGTCCTCCAAAGCCAGTTCAAGTGCTTCGCAGATATCACTAGATCGGTCCACGCGACCTATCCATCGATATCCAGATCCATCCGCAATCCCAACACAGACTTTAGACTGATGAGCCCTGAAGTCAATGCTGTCCAAATGCAGTTTCAATACCTTCAGTCTGTCTTGTATGTTGTGAGAAATCATACATTTCGCTCCTAGTTTACCTACAGTGTAAAGAACCAATTTCTCCCCGTGACTTTTGTTCCGGCTCTTAGCCAGCGACAAAAAAACTCTTCGGGGTGAAGAGCTTCCTTGTTTCTACATTTTCTTGATTCTTGAATCTAGATTCTTGAATCAACCTTATAGACACGAGCAAAATCTCCACCTTGTGTAAGGAGGCTAAGGAGGAGACCGAGAAGATTGTTGCTCGAAATATTCATTGTCACTATGTTACTTGTAACAAAAAAAATGTCAATCCGCATTTACCTTTCCCGATATGAGAGGTTAGGACGAACCTTATTTTAATTCAAACAAAGAAACTCTTTTTTCGAGTCCAACAAATTCCTTGCGGTCAACTTTAGTTTTCAGAGATTCTTTGATTGTTTTTACATCACTCTTCACGATGGTCATGTCTATTGCTAAATTGCCGATCATTTCCGTATGAGATTTATGAGTTTTAGAATCGTTGCCGAGAATTTCAGAATGTTTAGCGAGAGTTTCAGAATGCTTGTCAAGAGTTTTAGTATGGTTATCGAGAATTTCAGAATGTTTATCAAGAATTTTTGTATGCTTACCAAGAGTTTGCATAATATCAGTATACTGCTCCGCAACGACTTTCACTTTGTCCTGAAAATCTTCCGTAAGCGATCCCACATACCGTCTCATATCTTCATCTGACCTCTTATTTAGAGTATCAATATGTTGCTTTATCTCATCATTATATGGTTTTAAGATTTTTTCAATTTCAGAATTTTTCATGCGTTTTATTATATCCTCACGTATCTTTAATGCAAGATAGCTACCACAGGCAGATTTTTTTGCATTTCCTTTTTTTCTTTTTTTCTCTTTTTCTCTTTTTTTTGATTCTCATTATTTGCATATGACTTATACGGCCGCATAAGTCATATGTATGTAACATTTCTAGAGATAATCTGGCGATAACTACAAGCAGAGCCCGGCTTAGAAAGGAGAGCCCTGCCTAGATTCTCGAAATCTTTTAATTACTGACCGGGCACCGCATCCGAGGACATTTCCGATTCTGGAGGCACATCTACACTTGGAAGAAGAGGTGTTTCTCCTTCCAAATCTTCCGGAGAAGTAGAGGGAATATCCGTTTCTGGTTCCGGCTCTGGCACCCCTAATGTTGACGGAGTAGATGACGAAATGACCGATGTATCATCGGGTGCTTCCGAATCGGAAGAAGGAGTGCTTGAAGCTGTAGAAGTGCTCGTTGGAGACAGGGCTGGAACATGTATCTCCAAAGAAGTGGTGCTTGATGCTGTAGGCGTGGTAGGTAAAGATGGGACGGATATGTCCGAAGGAGACGTTTCTACCGGTATTTCTGGAGCAGTCGTTACCATGCTCTCACACTGTCCTTCGGAAGTTTTCGTTTCTCCGTGCACAATTTTCAAACAGTAAGGGTCACCAGTCGCTTCATCGAAAAGAGTAATGCCCGAAGGTTTCTCCTTGCTTCCAACCTGTATCTCATCCGTCTCCAGTCTTCCGAAGATGCCCAAAGCGGATGTCACTTTTGCCACCACCCACTCCCCCGCCGACTGCACAAGCTCTTGCACAGCGGAAGCAACTCGAGTGATGAATGATGGAGATGATGAAGCAAGGGTATCGGCAGTTGAGGAAGCAATAAGGAGAGCGGTTGAGGAAGCGATGGATGTTATGAATTTTTTATCAGAGGTGAGCTTGGATGCAAGAGTGGAGTCGAGAGTGAGGAGTGAAGACTGGAGGTCGCTCGTAGAACTTGCGATATCGGCAATCTTAGAGTCAAGAGAGCTGAAGTTTTCGTTCACTTTCTTGTCAGTTGCGTCAAGAGCTAGAGCTAGACTAGAAACTGTCTGGAGAGAGGAAGAAAGAGAAGAATTCAAAAGTCCAACGTTCGTCGAAAGTGACTCTGCGGTTGTGGAAGCGAGAGAAGCGAGGGAGGCATTGTGTTCTCCGAGCTCGGCTGTCGAACTTGCGAGCGAGCCGATTTGACCTTGCTGTTCCTGTATAGCTTTGGTAAGGATAGAGGTGAGGTCTTCGTAGCGAACTCCGCGAGGGGTAACTCCATCTGTGTCGGTGAAGACGAGTCGGGGGTCAACTTTGACAACGTCTTCGGCAATGAGACCGACATGTTGGTCGTTGCTTCCAATGTAGCTGAAGGAGACGGGACGGAGAGCATTCACCATGTCGAGAGCGCTTAGGGAGAGCGTGCTGATGTCGTGCTTGAACCGCTCCGATGATGTGGTGCAGGTTTGGGCTCCCGTGTTGACTTGGACTTCATTTTGAGCACTCAAACAGAGAGCTGAACCTGATGTGGTTTCCGCGGTCAGGCCGTCAAAGGCGACGGTGCCGGTGACGGAGAGTTTACGCCAAGGGGAGGTAGTGGCGATGCCAACGTTGCCAGTTGGAAATAGTACATTTCCAGCTGATGTTTGATTTATATCAATGTAAGAAACTGTTCCTGCAGCGTTTCTGACTAGGAATCCACCACTATCAAATGCAAAGGCACCAGAGGTAACCAATTTTCCATTTGCCCCACCTGTGCTCATAAGTTGTGGCCCACCATCAATAAGAAACCCTTGATTGTTAACTGCGGGCATATTGATACTTCCATTCACAGTTAACTTTTGGGTTGGAGTTGTCGTGCCGATGCCGACACTGCCTGTATTTCTTATTACAAAATCAGATGAGGCGGCAAAACCTGTATTATCCATGGTGCCAGTAGTTTGAATTTTGAAACCAACGAAATTTCTTTGGTATCCCAACTGAACTGACCCTTGATCTACCGTAAACTTTGCTAACGCTGCAGTAACTGAACTCCCTCCTGTCCCTTGGATTAAAGCCTGAGGAGTTGATCCTATATTATTTAAATGCAAAAGAGCTGAGGGAGTTGTCGTTCCAATCCCGACGTTACCAGAGGTATCTATTCGCATTCTTTCTCCATTCACTCCTGAAAATATATACCCATTCGCTCCACTTTGATTACCAAAAAATTCCAAATAACCTGTATTTGCTATTCTACTAATATCGTAGGTAAATGTGGGGCCACCACCTCCGTTTCCGACTCTTAATTGCTTTCTGTCAAAGCTGGCATTCGAAAGTGGTCCGATCTCAAGCATGGTCTGTGGATTTGTCGTCCCCACCCCCACATTCCCACTATCCAAAATCGTGAACAAAGGACTGTTGCTGGAATTCGTCGTCTGGAAATTTATGCCTGTGGTCAAACCCGCACCTTTCACGGAAAGTTTCGCGAATGGTGAAGTGGTCCCGATTCCTACATTGCCTCCATTCAATACAACTAATTTAGAATCTGCATACAAATAATCATCACTTGAATTTAAGGCGGCCATCACTAAATTAGCATTGCCTGCAGCATTGAGAGATTGGTACTGTTGCGTGTTTGGTACTCGAATACTTCCTCCGAATAGGACTCTGCCGTCGACTGACGTGGTAATAGTGTTTTGTGGAGTTCCATCTTGAAGAACGAACATCGAAGTGTTGGCTCCAACACCCATAGCTAACCCAGAAGTTCCCGCAAACATAGTAAACGACTTCCCACCCACTCCCGTATTGGTAATCTTAAGGGCTGGAGAGACAGTGCCAGAAATTTCTAAAAGTTGGGTAGGATTGCTTGTTCCAATGCCGACTCTGCCTAAATTATTTATTTTCATCATGGGGCCTGTTGCATTCGCAATGCTCAAAAGATCGCCCCCGTTTCCATTCGACCAGGCACTAAGCATACTTAATGAAGTGAACCCGACAGCGGGAGAGTTGTTAATGCTGATTGCTCCCTTATTTACACTGCCCGGACCAGTATCGATGTTAAGTACGTTTACCCCCGCAGGACCTCCAATCCCCACATTCCCCGATGTCGCCAAAAAGATTGACGATGTCGCGGTCAAGGTTGTTCCGTTCGCCGAGTAGTAAGGAATTTGTCCTGTCGTTCCGCTTCCAACTGCACCACCCAAACAACTCGTGCCGTCGATTGAGAAGCAAGGTGACGTTATTCCTCCCGCAAAAGTTGAAGTGGCATTTGAAGAAGTGGCGGTAAACGAACCCGCAAGAGCATTTGTGCCCAAGTCTGACGAGCCGTTGACGGACAATTTTCTCCACGGTGAAGTGGTGCCAATCCCGACGTTGCCTGTGAAATTAACACGCATGACTTCGGAAGATGAAGTTGCATTATTTGCCGTGTTGAAAGTTAGAGCTCCTGAAATACCACTTGCGCCTCCTACAATTTTGGTGGCAATTATTGAAGCAAGTTCAGTTTGCACGCCGCCAGTATCAAGAAGGCCCCCAAAAGAAATCCTTACACCGCTTCCGAGCGAGGTGGAGTTGTTCGCCAAAATAAGAGGCGTTGTCGGCACTAATGCGACAGAGTTAAATATCGAAACAGTGTCACTGACAACTCCATTTGACGACCCAAAGTTAACAGCTTTGTTTGAATTTGCAGTGTTTGGTGAAGAAATCGAGAAGGTATCCGAGGAATCTCCCACTTGCCGTATCCCAAATGCTCCTAAACCATTAAATCCAAATTGATAGGAAGCATTCGCTGCGTTCGCTCTCTGGAACGCCATATATCCAGTAGCCCCACCGCTTGAGCCAATCCTAAGCCTCATAAGTTCTCCTTGTGCAGCGGTATCAATAGTTTTCCCGATACCCAAACTGCCATTGATATCCGTGAGGAAACTCGGGTTAGTCAAGCCAATCCCTACATTCCCTCCTCCTGTGGCAAATGTTGCGCCCCCCGCAAAAGTCGAGGTCGCCGTTGTTGAAGTGGCATTGAAATATTCTGCAACTACAGGACCGACGACGGAAAGTTTTGCGAAAGGCGAAGTGGTGCCAATGCCGACGTTGCCATTCGATAATATTCTCATCCTTTCTGTGTTGTTGGTTGCAAAAAGCATTGGGTTCGCCCCGTTTGTTTTAAGAATCAGATTATTGGTTGCGGCCACTTGGGCAGTATCAAAGTTACTAAGGCCAAAAATCGTGCCGGAATTTGTCGCTGACCCCTGTAAAATAGACACGCTCGCATTACCACCTCCACTAGAATTATAAAGCGATAGTGCTGAATATCCACCAGCTCCCGCGTTATACACCTCAATGCCTCCGAAACTCGTGTTGTTGGCTTTTATAACAACTGCCGTTCCTGAAAACACAGGACCTCCATAACCGCCTACATCAAGAAGAGCTTGAGGACTCACCGTTCCAATCCCAACTCTCCCATTCTGCGCCAAAAAGATTGACGATGTCGCTGTCAACGTCGTTCCGTTCGCCGCGTAGTAAGGAAACTGTCCCGTCGTTCCGCTTCCAACCGCGCCACCCAAGCAACTCGTGCCGTCGATTGAGAAACATGATGCTCTTATGCCTCCGGCAAAAGTCGAGGTCGCCGTTGTCGAAGTGGCATTGAAATATTCTGCAACTACAGGACCGACGACAGAAAGTTTCGCGAAAGGCGAAGTGGTGCCGATCCCGACGTTGCCATTATTAAGAATAGTGAGGAGTGCTGTTCCATCAATATTTACACGTCCAGTTGAAGATCCTTTAGCAATCTGGAATATACCAGTTCCATCATTGTCACTGTCTATTGCAATTTGCAGGTTGCTCACCGCTGAGATGTTTTGTCCTCCCGTAAATGTTTGGCCCACGCGCATTTTCGATACTCCAGTTTCTAATGATTCAAAATATGCGGACTGCCCAGACATCGAATCAACGACTATGCGTGGACCTCCCAACGAGTCGAACTGTGCTCGTATCTGACCTAGACCTGTATCCAGGGAACGGAAAACAGCAGCGGCACCGCCAGAGAGATTTGTATTGGTAAAGCGAGCAACCCCCCCCGCACCTCCGTCTGCCTCAACGTCCAACTTAAAAGTAGGAGACGTCGTTCCAATCCCCACACTCCCACTATCCAAAATAGTAAACAGCGGACTGTCGCTGGAATTCGTCGTCTGGAAATTTACTCCTGTCGTCAAACCCGCACCTTTCACGGAAAGTTTTGCCAGTGGAGAAGTAGAGCCGATACCAACATTCCCATTCTGCGCCAGAAAGATTGACGAAGTCGCGGTCAACGTCGTTCCGTTCGCCGCGTAGTAAGGAAACTGTCCCGTCGTTCCGCTTCCAACTGCGCCACCCAAACAACTCGTGCCGTCGATTGAGAAACATGAGGCTCTTATGCCTCCAGCAAAAGTTGAAGTGGCATTTGAAGAAGTTGCGGTAAATGAACCCGCAAGAGCGTTCGTGCCCAAGTCTGATGAGCCTTTTACGGAGAGCGTGCGCCATGGAGAAGTGGTCCCGATACCGACGTTGCCATCATTCCTCACTGTAAACAGATTGGTGTTTGCGCTGTTGTCCACGCGAAAGGCGTTGGTTGCCGATGTCGCTCCCGTTCCTCGAATGTGAAGTCGCGCAGAAGGAGCTATGGTGCCAAAACCATGTAATGTCGCGCCACCATTTGCGCCATCAGTATCAAATCCATATACGTATGAGTCACTTGCTGAAATCGCAGTGTTCGATCCAAATACTGCAGATCGAGCGCCGGATACATTAAGAGCCGCTCCAAATCCTATCGAGTCTGCGTTAGAGATAATCGAATTTCTCCCTACGACTACCGCACTTGAGCTACTTGCAGTTGCTTGTGCGCCCGACCCTATGACAACTGATCGAAATCCTCGTGATTGAGCGGCATATCCAACAAGCACTGTATCGGATTCAGCACTAACTGCTGTCGCACCGATAACAATATTTTTAGGCTGGTCAGCTAGAGATTTTACACCATAGCCTATCAATACATTGAAATATGAGTTGCCCGTCGCCACAGTTTCAATATTATTCCCTAACAGTACTGATACTCCTAAACCTGTTCCCGTAATTATATTATTACCGATGACGAGATTATCGTCACCAGGGTGGGAGGGATAAGGTTGATTAGATATTACTATTGAATTATCAACGCTCGAAGCTTGAAGACTCTGTTGACCGACAATACTTAGTTGTTGGGTCGGCGTCGTCGTCCCAATCCCCACATTCCCCGATGTCGCCAAAAAGATTGACGATGTCGCTGTCAACGTCGTGCCGTTCCCCGCGTAGTAAGGAAACTGTCCCGTCGTTCCGCTTCCAACTGCGCCACCCAAACAACTCGTGCCGTCGATTGAGAAACAAGGTGACGTTATTCCTCCCGCAAACGTCGAGGTCGCCGTTGTCGAAGTGGCATTAAAATATTCTGCAACAACTGCACCGACTACAGAAAGTTTGGCGAAAGGTGAGGTGGTGCCAATGCCAACATTGCCCGCATTGTAAAATATGTTTGAGCCGGAAGTCGTCCACTGGCTTCCAATAAAGGGCGAACCGTTCTGGAGAAATGTTCCATTGAAGTTGAGATTTCCTCCGACGGACAGATTGCCTGCGAATGTTGAAGTGGCAGCTGTAGAGGTCGCCGTCAAGTATGCAACGGTCGGAGAAGACGAAGCTAAGAGCGCTCCTGTGCCTCCGCTTGAAAACAGCCAACCCTGTCCGAATGAAGTCGCGCCGGTGCCACCGTTAGCAATACCGAGAGTTCCGGAGACGCTAGCGAGATTCGAGGTAATGTTCAGCGATGAAGTCGCTACAAGGTCATATCCTCCGGATGCATTTCCAAGAAGAAGCTGTCCGAGTGAGGGAGGAGTAGAAGTTCCAGTGCCTCCATAGAGCACTCCGATTGATGTGGTGGCAGAGACTGTGCCGTTATTGGCTTGAAGAGGTCCGTTCAATGCATCAATGGAGAGTCCTCCGTTCATTGTTTGCAGAGCAGTGAAGGTGTTGGCCGTGTACGTCTTGGGAATAGTAGTTGAGCCGTTCACGAAAGAATTGACGAGAGTATTGGAAAAGAAAAGATTGGTGGAACCTTGGACGAGATTGTCAGAATTAATGTTGAGAGAAGAAGTTGCAACAGCTCCCACGAGACCGTTCGTGCCAAAGAGAAGTCCGTTCAATGTGTCCAAGGTAGTATTCCCTGTTACGGCAAAGTCTCCACCGATGGTCTGGCCACCTGTCACAAGAGAGCCGAAGCGAGCAGTGCCATCTACATCAAGGTCAAATTGGGGAGTAGTGGTGCCAATGCCTACGCGGTGGTTCACTGAATCAATGAAGAGCGTATCGGTGTCGAAGGTGGAATTTCCTGCAAAGGTGGATGTTCCGTTGATAGTGAGCTCGCTTCCGGAAAAAGTGGAGTTGGTGATGGTGGCTCCGGTGATTGTGGGATTGGTGAAGGTGCCATTGTTTGAATTTGAATTTGAGTCAGAGCTTGAGTTTGATCGTCTGATACTGTCAAAAATTCGGTCGGTCTGGAGGGATTCGTGGAGAGCAAGACCGTAGAGTTGGTTCTGGAGATTCGTGAAAAGAGCGTCGACGTAGGATTGTGGGACACCTTGCGTAGTGTAGGTGGTGTAGTAGGTAGGGTTTTGGGTGATGTTTGTGGTAGACGGGTTGTTCTGAAAAAGAGAAAAGAGAGGAGAAGGCGTGGGGGAAGAGATGGGCGCAGGCGTGATTTGCACGGTTGGTTTCGGACAATATGCAGGTGTGGCTCCGGGCATGAAGGGGTCGACGAAACATCGAAGTTTCTGCCACCAGTTCAACAGGGTGAGCGAGAGAGAGTCGGTAACTGTAGCGACAGAGTTTGTGACTGAAGCTACGGAGTTCGTGATTGTAGTAATGGAGACATTGGGCTCGCTCTTTTTGGGACAATAGGAGGGAGTGGCCCAGGGAACAAAGGGGTCAATGACGCATCGAAACTTCTGCCACCAGGATAAGCGTGCGGGTTGTGAAGCGGTGTCGGAAAGTGAGATGTCTGCGAGAGCAAGAGGGACAGATGCGAGTGAAGCGTCTGCAAGGGGAAGAGATGCGAGTGAAGAATCGGCAGGAATGTCTTCGGAGAGGACGGTGGAGTTAATTTTTTCTCTCGGATTGTCGAAAGTGCTCACGAAGCTTGCGACAGGAGCTGTTTCGATGATTGCGAGGTGGGAGAGAGTAGTGAATTGATTTTGAAGAGAGACGTAGAGCGCGTTGAGATAGGTTGCGTAAGACTCGGTGACTTCTTCAAGATTGAATTGGGGAACGTAGATTGGGTTTTGGGTGATGGGAGGAGAGGAGAGCGAGAGAGATTGCGGGGAGAGGGCCGCGTCCGCAACGGACGCGGCATAATTACCTTCCCCATTCGCTACATGAATGCCAAGAGGAGAAGGAAGAGCGGTGAGAACACTTGTTAGGTATCCTTCTTGGAGAGAGTAAGAGAAGAGAGAAATACAACAGGTGGCTCCGAATACTAAAAAAGAAAAAATAGTTGAAAAACCCCCGGCCGTATTTTGTAATCGCCTTCGCATAAGCCATATTTTATCATAGAAGCATTGGCAATACTTAAAAAAAAGTGGGGATAAACTAGGGTCGTCGATTCTTGCAAAAAAAATCCCGTCCACAACAAAGTCGTGGACGGAGATGGGGAATCACCAGTTCCAAAATATTGGATGCCGATGCCCAAAAGATTTGAGCTCCGGTGGCTTCACAGCATAGTCCAGCTTGCAGACTAAGCAGGTGTAATGAAAATGGCACTGGTGCACTATTTTCCCCGGATCCTCACTTTCTCTTTTGGGAAAATCATCCCACCAGCCGGGACGACTAGCCGAGTGTCTTTTAAATTTCCAGGGAGGAACTTCTCGCCAATAGTTCCTCCGAACAAACCATCCCCCAAAAAGATTTCTTTTCTTTTTGACCGAACCATCCTTTTGTGTAACTTCCCTGATTGAACAGCGGGGACAACGGCGATGAGCTCGGCGCACTATCCGAAATCCCACAACGCACGCCACGACGAGAACCGGAAAAACAGTCCAGAAAGCGCGGTACTTCCACGCAAAAATGAGCGAGATAAGCGTCACGAGAACAGCAGTCGTCTCCCATGCGATAAAAAGCCACCTTTTCAGGGACTCGATTTCTGATTTTGTGCGGTGAACATCTCGTACATGAGCCAATCCGTTTCCAAAAATTTTCATACGTTCCTTGTCTTTTCATTCGGTCAGAAGTTGCGGTTAAGAGTAAAAGTCTGGAAAAACAATTTCCAATTCAGATTCTAACATATTTACTCGATTCTCAATAACGAAATGCCGAGACTTGTCCTAAAGTAGCCATATTTCTCCAGTGTATGCTATGATTTAAAAAAGTTTGCATTTTTTTACTATATAGCTTTTAGAAAGTCCGCATTTTCATAAACTTGAGACACGTGACCGCCCATACCGCGACAAAATATCATCCTCACGTAAAACTGATTTTCATCGGCAGTTTTCTTTTTCTTGTTTTCGCTTCCGCGGCTGCGATGGGCTTCAATACGAAGTTAAAATATGGCCAAGGCAGAAATGCATCCACTCTCCTTTACGCTCTCGATAGATATACAGAAAACTCGGAACTCTTGCAGGGAAAAATCCAGGCGGAAAAATATTTAAAAACAAGAACAATCGCCGATGATACGATTGAAGCCCATATACCATCGGTGGGAAAATTTATTTCGGCTGACCTCGACCACATGGAGCTCGCGCTCTACGAAAATCATCTGCTCTTGAAAAAGTACCCCATTATCGCCAAAGGAAAGCCGGGCTCATTTTGGGAAACTCCGAGCGGAGACTATCAGATTCTTGCCAAAGTGGGAACACACTTCTCATCGGTGGGAGAGGTGTACATGCCGTGGAGCATGCAGTTCAACGGCAATTTTTTCATCCATGGCTGGCCCTACTATCCCGACGGAAGAGATGTTGCGCTTGGATATTCAGGAGGATGCATTCGCATGAAAACAGATGACGCCAAAGAAATTTACGAATTTTCAAAAACAAGCACTCCCATTTTCGTCTACGAAAAAAGCGACGAGATGGCAGAAACTCGCGCACTGTTTTCTTTGAAGAATATTCCTCCCCCGGAGATTTCAGCCCAAGCCTACATCGTCGCCGATGTGAACACGGGAGAGGTTTTTCTTGACAAGAACATCGACACTCCCATGCCCATCGCCTCTTTGACCAAACTCATGACGGCAATCGTAGCCAATGAAGTAATCATGTTCGACCGAAAAATCACTATCACTCCGGAAGTTGTCGAAACACTGGGTGAAAGCGGAAACCTGAAGGCGGGAGAAGTGATGACCGCAAACGACGTCCTCTATCCCCTTTTGATGGAATCATCGAACGACGCCGCACGGGCGTTTTCAGCATACTATGGCGAAAGCAGTTTTATTTCGCACATGAACAAAAAAGCCAAGGCGATTGGAATGAAAAACACCACCTACGCGGACTCGTCTGGAATCTTGAGTGGCAATACTTCCACCGTGTATGACCTCTACATCCTCTCCAAATATCTGAAAAATAATAAATCATTCATACTCAACATCACCCGCCTCCCGACGAAAAAAATCACATCGTCTTTCCAAGTGCACAACTTCGGCAATTTCAATGTATTTTCAGCAGAGAAAAATTTCCTCGGAGGGAAAACCGGTTACACCAGAGCGGCCAACGGAACGATGATTTCGCTTTTCGAAATTCCCATCGGCAACGAAAAAAGGAATATTGCTTTCATCGTTCTCTCATCCCAAAATCAGGAAAAGGACGTGCGCGCACTTCTTACGTGGTTTGAAGAAGCGGCAAGCTGACAAAATTCTGATTTTGTCTCCCGCGGAGGCGGGGATCCAGATTAATCTACTACCCCGCCTCAATCGGACGAGGTAAGTTAAGAATCTACAAATAAATGGAGAAAAGTCCTATTCGTTGCATTCGCTGACTTATTCGTATATTCGCATCGTGTAGTGCTTGAACAATCAAGAAAATCATGCTAGTGTGTATTTTCCACTAACTACACGCCATATTGAACACACGAACCAGAATCAATCATCAAATCAGGGCCGCGGAGCTCCGCGTCATCGGGAGCGAGGGCGAAAACCTTGGAGTTATTTCGCTTCAAGAGGCCCTCAAGAAAGCGGACGAAGTCGGGCTCGATCTTATTGAAATATCGCCGAATGCCACTCCGCCAGTTGCAAAAATCATGGATTATGGTAAATTCCAGTATACCGAGAACAAGAAATTAAAAGTGGCCCGTGCCAAGTCCCCCTCCGTAGAAACCAAGACAATTCAGGTAAAAATTGGCACAGGAGAGCACGATTTAGAGCTCAAAGCCAAGAAAGCCGGAGAATGGCTCAAGGAGGGCCATAGGGTAAAAATCGATCTTTTTTTAATTGGTAGAAGCAAATACATGGATTTCCAATTCTTGAAAGAGAGAATGGGGAGAGTGCTGAAATTGATTACCGAAGAATATAAAATTGCCGACTCGCCGAAGAAAAGCCCGAAAGGATTGTCGGTAGTTATTGAGAAAGCATAAAATCAGCTGTTAGCTATTAGGTGTTAGCTTTTAGGAAAGAATCTTAAAGCTGACAGCTAATAGCTTACAGCTAATAGCTATTTATGAAGACAAACAAATCCTATTCAAAGCGCCTCAAGGTAAGCAAGAACGGAAAAATCCGCGCTCGAAAGCCAGGCCAAAACCATTTTAATGCAAAGGAAAGCGGACGAAGTCAGCTTCGCAAAAGCCGCACAATACCTTTTGTAATGACCGGCAAGTCGAGATCCCGATTCATAAGTCAGCTATAAGCTTTTAGCTATTAGCTTTTAGCTTTTTTAATTAAAGCTGAAAACTAATAGCTAGTAGCTAACAGCTAATCCACCATGACCCGCGTAAAAAAAGGCACGAATGCCTTAAAAACCAGAAAAAATGTCCTTAGAAAAACCAAAGGCTACCGCTTTGGAAGAAGCACTAAGGAGAGACAGGCTCAGGAAGCTATTTTTCATGCCGGCTCCTATGCCTTTGCCCACCGAAAAGATAAAAAAGGAGATGCTCGAAGACTCTGGACAGTAAGAATCAACGCCGCCTTAGCAAAAGAAGGTCTCTCATACAGCAAGTTTATGGGAGCGCTCAAAAAGAAAAATATCGCAATTGATAGAAAAATTCTCTCGGGACTCGCGGAGAAAAACCCGGAGACATTCACGAGACTCGTGAAGCAGGTCGTCTAAGAAGAATTTCGAATTTGGATTACAGATTATGGAATAAGAAAGATGCAAAAAATCGCTCGTAATCTCGAGCGGTTTTTTGTATTCGGACAATACACTAATAATGACAATATACTAATAATCCAAATCTATTCTCTTATTCTCACGATAGGAGAACAGACCGGTTACATATTTCTTGCAAGCCGAAGTGTTTTCCGCAGTTTTTTATAATCGGGACAGGCAAGGACGACTAAGTCCCAGAATTTTTGCGAGTGGTTAAGCTCGAGAAGATGGCAGAGTTCATGGACGACGAGATAGTCGGCGAGATTCGGCGGCAAAAAAACAATTTTATAATTAAAATGTAAATTCCCGTTCTTTGAACAGCTTCCCCATCTGGACTTTTGATTTCTCACTCGCACATTTTTCCAGGCAAATCTGCCATCGTAAAAAGCCCTGTTAAAAAATTCAAGTCTTTCTTGGACAAGTGTCCCGGCAGTGCCCTTGTGCCAGTTATAGTCGCTCAAACTGCTTTTCGGAAATTTCAACGCTCCTTCATATTTCTTTTCCCTCTTCCGAAATTTTTCGAGGGTTTCATCTATCCAATCTTTTTTTTCCTCCGCAAATATCCTTGCTCTTTCCTCTAGAAACCCTAGTGGCATCTTGACCACAACCTCCTCGCTCGAGCCGATGCAAATAGAAACTCTCCGCACCCTCGCGCTTTTTTTAAAAATTAAATTCATCTTCAGTTAGTTCTTGCCTATATTCAGAAATATATGCATCCTCAATTTTATTATCACAAATATGTATTTGCGAATAAAATTGGGAGCTGTTCGCTATTTGGTGTTGGCTGTTAGGGATTCATTTCTGAATTTTGAGTCCCGAAGCTAAAAGCTAACAACTAGCAGCTAAAAGCTATTCCAGTTCATACTTTATTCCTTTTTCAGGAAAGATCGCGTTGACTCCGACATAATCCCGCAGACGTTGAACGAGAAAAAGAGACGACTTCGGCTCTCCCATCACAACGAAAACCTCTTTGAGGTTGTCTCGAGTTTTCTCCACAAATTCGATGAGGTGGTCAGAATCCTTGTGCGCAGAATATCCGCTTACCCGCTCAATGGTCGCACGTACGGGGATTCTCTCGCCTCCAATCACTATTTCTTTCGCGCCATCCTGGATTGCTCGACCCAAACTTCCCGCGACCTGATACCCGATTAAAAGAAGGGTGCTTTTTGGATCGCTCAAATAATGTCTTTCATGACTCACTACTCTCCCTCCCACTGACATCCCCGACCCGGCAATAATGATTTTTGGATTCGCGACTTTAGCAATCTCGTCATGGTCGCGGGCAGAGACGCTGAATTTCAATTTTGGAAAATTAAAAATATTGTCTCCGCCTTTTATTTCTTCCTGCACAGTTTGATTAAAATGCTCCGTCCCCTTTCTGTAAATATCCGTGACAGCAATTGCGAGTGGCGAATCGAGAAAAACCGGCACCGAAGAAATCTTGCCTTCCTCCACCAAATTATTGATTTCATACAGAATTACTTGGGAACGTTCCAGAGAAAAAGCAGGAATTACCAAAGTTCCCCCTCGCGCTATTGCATCGGAAATAATCTCCCTCAACCGGCTTCGCCTCTCGTCCAAGGGCTCATGATTGCGGTCGCCATAAACTGAATCCATCACCAAATAGTTTGCATCAGTCAGTTCTTCGGTATCCTTCAACAATGGCGAGGGAGAATTGCCCAAGTCGCCGGTGAAGACAAGTTTTCTCCATTCATTGCTCTCGTTGGAAGTTTTAAACGAAAATTCAACCATGGAAGAACCCAAAACATGCCCAGCGTCTTTCAAATAAAATGAGAGACCGGGAATTATTTCCGTCTTTGTGTGATACGGAATTACATTCCAGAGGGAGAGCGCGTGGGTAATATCTTCTTCAGTATAAAGAACCTCTGTATTTCTTTGTTCCGCCTCTTTTTGAAGAAGGCGCAAAGCGTCGGGAAACATCACTTCGGAAAGACTCTTCGTCTCGGGAGTAGAATAAATTACACCTGTAAATCCATCACGGACGAGCTTCGGAATTTTCCCTATGTGATCCATGTGAGCATGAGTGACAAAAAGATACTGAATGGAAGACGGGTCGTAGGGAAACGGTTTTGCGTTTTGGTCCTCGGAAAATTTATCCCCTTGAAGAAGCCCGCAATCAACGAGTATCCGCAGATTTTCAAACTCAAACAGAAAATTCGAGCCCGTCACTGTGCCAACGCCGGAGTAAAATGTGATGGAAGGATTATTCATTTGCATTTAACATGTGACCGTTGACATGTGACTTGAAAAATTGGATCCTGGTCAAATGTCACATGTTAATTGTCAATTGTTTTCAATTAAAATTTTCTCGTATTTCCTAAACACAAAATACAGATACCCTGAAAGTCCGCCAGCTATATCCATGAGGAGGTCAGATAGAGTATCAATTTCGTAATTTGAAACAATGAAGCTCTCCCCGAAAAGAAACTCGAAGAGTTCCCAGAGCACCCCAATTGTGAGAGCAAAAATCACAACCATGGCGAGGATTTGCGCAGACCGATTCGCCTTGAGATGAACATAGCCGGAAAAAAAGAAGAGCCAGAGAGAAGCAAGTGCTATCCAAACCCCGCCGAGATAGTGTACTACCTCATCATACCACCAAATTGACCAGTAAAGATAAAAAACTAAAGCCGAAAAATGCAATACCACGATGCAAACAATCAGAACAAAAATCTGCTTCAATAACGTTTCTCGAATCATTGATATATAGTAGCAGAAAATAGTATAGCGTGTAACCTGCCTACCCCGTTGAGCCTCTCCACTACTGGGTAACTCGTACCATCAGAAAAGATGTATAGAAGCTAAAAAATCCTCCATGAGGATTTTTTAGTAGGGTCATTTGAAAGTATTGCCCTAGTCAAAAACTAGGTGGATGCCCTCAATTGCACTAATCAGATGGCGTTTTACGGTCTTCATCATGGCGCAACAATTTGAGCTTCCTAAATATGCTTTAATCTAGATAATACTCCAAATAACCCTGCTCTCATTATAGACTCGTAAGAATGGAATGCAAGCTAAAATAGGTGTAAGGTTTTAGGTTTAAGGTGTAAGTAAATAAAATGAAAAAAATTAAAAATCCCAAGGGTAACCCTTGGGATTTTTAACCTAAAACCTAATTAATTCATGCCGACATTAAGAAATGTCGGCATCTCCCAATCTTGCCCACGAGTTCTCGAGTGGGTGCAAGATTGAGGATCCCGAGCGTGGCGAGGGACAGAAATTGTGCGCCGACATTAAGAAATGTCGGCATCCTCAATTTTTCATCCACGAATTAAAAATTCGTGGGAAAAATTGGGACCTACTTAAATATCCCCTTCAAATCCGTATCGTAGAGAATACTTTCTGGAGAGAGATGGTAATCAATGACTTCATCTTTGGAAAACCAGTGTTTGATTTCGTCCTCCGCTTCTTTGACCGAACCAGATGCGTGAATGAGGTTTCTTATTGCCCGGCCGTCTCTGTCCGCCATTTCGTACGAGTCCAAAACAAAGTCCCCACGGATTGTCCCGACATCAGACGAAAGAGGTTCAGTTCCTCCGGTGATTTTTCGGACAATTTTTACAGCGTGTGCTCCCTGCCAGACCATTGCGATGACAGGTCCAGAACTCATGTACTTTTTGAGTACGCTAATTACCTGCTCCGCAATCACTAAAGGATCTTCCGAAGGCGGTTTCAGGCCCTTATCCTTGTATCCTTTGATGGATTTCACTCCGACATTCATTTTCCATTGCGGGTCGAGATTGTAGTGCTTGTCTATATGCTCTCCCGATGGGGCAAGCATTTTAACAGCCACGAGCTTGAGTCCAATCTGCTCGTAGCGCTTAATTATTTCTCCGACCAAAGTTCTTTGGATTCCGTCGGGCTTGATGATTACTAGGGTTTTTTCGTTTTTGGGATGCATTTTTTTTATCGCTGAACTGACTCGGAACTCTAACACGGAACTAAACTGAACTTCTGTGACTTTCCGTGTTCTTCGTCCGTGTTGTTCTGTGTTAAGCCCGTAGGGCGTTGAATTCCCCGATAACTTCGTCTGCGCAATCGTCGATAATTTTTTGAAATTGCGGAAGAGCGATTTGGAGGAATGACCGTAGCTTATCCTTGTATTCTCCTTCTGTCATCTTCTCAAGTTCCGCCTTCTCCTCGTGCGAAAGCTCGTCCAACACTTTAATAAATATCTTATCCTGAACAATGTTTAGCACGGTGGCAATAAGTTCTTCTCTCTCCTCGGGGGTAAAGCCGGACAGATTGAGTCGGGGCTCGATTTTTTGTTTGAGCGGATTCATAACGTTAATGATTCGGCAATCAGTTTTAAGCCTCTCGCGTCTCTAGTATTTTTTGCAATCCTCCTTTCAAATCAGCAAATCGATCATAGCCTTTTTCCAATATCTCCGCATTAACTCCTCCTTGCATTTCCTTGACCCGCTCTAAAAGTGCTTTCGAAGATTCACCGCGCATCGCCCACTCTGGTTTAATTTGTCTCTCAAACATTATATAAATAATTACTTTCTACTTTGGTACAGTATACTATTCATCCTCAAGTTGTCCATTTGCCTTAAGCGATCATTTATCTTTTCCCCATATTGGAATGCCGAGATCTTTGCATATTTTCTTAGCTAAGAAAGTATTTATTTCGCTATGGCGAGGCAACGTTGAGGTCTTTTGATTTTTCGGATTCCAATATTATGAGTGGCGTTTTCCTTCGCGGAGTAAACGACAGCCACAGAACACAGCATAAGAAATCAAATCGCGACGTTTCATTGTGACTATGCCGGAACTTTCACATTCAAAAGTTCGCGGGAAATACCGCGCTTATTTCCGTTGTTTCCAATCTCTCTATTGGCTACCAACGTCAAAATCAGAGCCTCTTTCAAGTTATCATGCGCTTCCTTTCGTGTTTTGCCTTGAGTGTTAACACCCGGAATCTCCTCAATCCAAGCGCTAACCCACTTGCCCGTTTTTTTATACGCCGCTGTAAATTTTAAATCCACCATAATAGGGTCATTATATCAAATCAGACCAGAAAATCAACAAATACCAGAATTCTTTGTACAATAAACAGAGTGGGGTAAGAGACTACAAACTGCTCTCCGGCGGCTTTTTCTCGTACTTTCTCATAATTTCTTCCTCTACATCTGCCCTCTCTTTGCCGAACTTCAAGTATGAGAGTTCCTTCAATTTATCGACATTTTCTTTCTTGCCCGTGTCTGGCGACACGGTTTCAATATTAAAGGGCTTCACCGGCCGACCGTTGCTCAAAAGCTTGAGATAGGCGTTTCGGTTATCTATATTCATAAGGTCCTTCATTGAAAATACCGGAGAAAACTGCTTCTCCAAATATTCCGCGTCTTCCGCGCCGACACGAAATGCGGCAATGGAGCCCACGTTTCCAAAAACGGAATCTCGAATGCTCTCCTCAAGCTGGGCGATAAACTGATGCGCGATAATGAGCCCAAGCTTGTATTTCCTCGCCTCGGAGAGAATCGTCGAAATCGAATTTGTCGTAACATTCTGAAATTCATCAATGTAGAGATAAAAAGGAGGCAGATTTTTGTGGAACGAATCAACCCGAGAGAGCGCCGCCATCAAAATTTTGCCGACCAAAATGAGCCCCAAAAGATTGGCGTTGATTTCCCCTAAACGACCCTTTGCAAGGTTGACCAACAGAATTTTTTTCTCGTCCATTATCTGCCTGAAGTTAAAACTGGACTTTTCTTGAGCGATAATCGGCCGCATGATGTCATTCGAGAGAAACACGTCGAATTTCGAAGTGATGTACGGCACGATATTGGCGAGCGAGGCTTCCCCACCGGCTTTCTCCGCCACCTCTCTCCAAAATTGAACGACAATCGGATTCTTGCACCGCGAGAGCTTCAATTCCCTGAAACTTTTTTGCGCCAATACTCTCGAGACATCGAGAAGGGTGTTCCCGCTCTCCGGGTCTTCCATCGAAAGCAGAACTGCGTTTCTGAAATATTGTTCGAACATAGGACCTCCCGCCGTTTTCATATCGAAGAGCTTGTTGAAGATGGAGAGCATCTCGTTCACCACAAATGTTTTTTGCTCCGGAAATCTAATGTCGTACTCGAGCATGTTTAAAGCCATCGGGCGGGCGGTGTAGCTTGGGTCAAAATAGATGATGTCCTCGTATCTCTCTTTTGGCACCATGGCTAAGACATCCTGAATGTCGGAGCCGTGTGGGTCGATGAGGCAGACCCCCTCGCCATTCGCGATATCCTGGGCAATCATGTTTTTCAAGAGCGTCGTTTTTCCCGTACCAGTCTGGCCGATAGTATAGAAGTGCCGGAGACGGTCATCGGGTCCAATATAAATCGGAGTTTCTGTGTTCCTGTTTTTGTTTATCCCAAGAAGAATTCCGGTAGATGCGAGACCGATTGGAGCGGGAGCGCTCGCCGCTTTCGAGATTTTCAACTGTGGAGCCGATTTGATTTCAGTCGATGGCAAATGCATCATGGTGGTAAGCTCCTTCAGACTCAACGGAATTTTTTCATCCTCGTTATAGAGTCTGAAAGAAAAATCTTTAAGCAGTTTATTCAGTTTCCCCTTTTTGAGTTCTGTAAATGCAAGCCTGTTGCCGTGGCTGTTTTCAAACTGGTTGAACGCGGACTGCACGTCGCGCAAAATAGACAGCGCCCTCGATTCCTCTTTTGCGGAAGCGACGATACGAATGTTCGTAGCGACGATTGGACTTGCAATCTTGAGTTTGATATCTTCCACCACTAGTTCGTCTACATTTCTGAGTTCTTTCTGCTTTTCTTTCTCCTCCTTTTCCTTCTTATTGGTGAGATCTCTCGCAACCTCCTTGCCAAATTTAAAGACGTGCCCAAAGACTGTTTCAGGAAAATCTATGGCTTCTTTCACCTTAACGCCTTTCCCGATTCGCTCAAGCGCGTACTTGTATTTGGAAGTATACTCGTCCCCGACAGGCTTAAAGACAATCTGAATTGCCGCTCCCTCGCCGTCCCGCTCGATTTTAGAAAAGCTATTCAGAACCACGTTCAGAGGATCGTGGTCAAACTGGTCATATGTTTTGAGAGAAAAAATAGGATTCTTCGCTGACTCGGCGGACGAGCCGAGAGAGACCCCTCGACTGTCGAAAATGTTGTAGTCATCCTTTCGCTCGGAAATCCTAGCATTATGGAAAATAGAGAGAACCTGTTTTTCAAAAAGATCGCGCTTGGAGTCCGGCACCGCCGCGAAGAAAATAAATTCGTTACTGTGGTTTTCAACCGCGAGCTCAATGGTAAAGTAGTTTGGCCCCCTGTCACTTCTGTCGGACACGGAGAGCATACCTGCGTAAAATTGCTCCATTGAGGACACGAGCTCCTTGAGCGTCTTTGGATTTTCTTCCTTTGCCTTCTCCGGCAGAGTGATTTCGTAAAGAGTCATTTCGAGAGCGCGAAACAGCGGGTCTTTTTCTTTTATTCCTTTCACTTCAAATCCGGCCTTAATATATTGAACCAAAAAACGCTCGAAATCATCTTCAAGATGGGGACTCCCGAGCTCTTCGATGATTGAAAGAGTATTTTTAATGCCCTTTTCCTCGAGTATTCCGAGAAATTCACTCATCTTCTGGTCGTGCTCTTCGGGCGTGAGGTCAAGTACAATTTTCCCGCGCTCCTCCTTTGACATTTCAAATTGAGGGTGGAGAACCTCGCCTCCCGGAACTTGTTTATACTTTTGGACCTCTTCAGAAATGACCTGCTCCTTTGGTTTCTCGATGCCTTTTTCTTTGAGCTCTGATTCTCTTTTCGCTACTTCCCCGCGCAAAAAAGAAAGCTCCTCCTCGGGAGTGCTGAATTTCTTCTCAACGGCAGGGAAAGTAGATTCACTCATGTTGACTCCATTATATAGAGTTTAGCAAAAACCTACAATTCATCGGCAAATAAAAAGTGTAGCGTTTAACTTGTAACGTAAGAGGAGCAAATTCTTTTTTCTGACGCTACACGTTACACGTTTTACGTTACACATCTTAAAGCGACGTCCTCACTTCTTCGAGATTGAGTTTGTCTTTTTCCCTCTTCTCAAAAGCTGTTACTTCCTCAAGATTTTTCCTAATCTGCTTCAAGGCTTCGTTGTATCTCCCGCTAATTCCCGCCATAACTTCAAGATACAACCCCGCGTATGCAAGGTAAAAAGAAGCTTTCTCTTTTTTTGTCATTTCTCTGCCGAAAAATTCCGCCATCAAAGAAGCTGCCTCATCGTATTTTTCCTCCTCCAAGAGAGATTCAATTTTTTTTGTATCAAGCTCGTTCATAGATTTATTCTGGCAGGCCTTTTAATATAGTAATAATAAATCCTCTTTTTGCTTTACCTTCAAGAGTGCCGGGCAAATCTTTACCCACTTTCACGAGCAAATCCCTCACAGCTTTTCTTGCTTGGTCTCCTTTTCTTGATCCGGCCTTATTTCTTTCCAAATGACTCTTAAGAGCTTTTTGCAACTCTTCGACACTATTCGCCCCAAACGAGAAGTTTTTTAAAGCTTTGGTTATTTCGCCAGAAACTTTTCCGTCGACCGCATCGTCATTTCTCTTCTGCATCTCATCTTCATTTAATCCCTCAAGGAAATCGACACCCTCTTCGTCTTCCATTCTCTTCAACTCATCAAATTTCTCTTGAGCTTTGTCAGGGTCCATACCCGGACTCATGAGTTCCGCCAATTGGCTTTGGGCTTTCTCTATCGATATTTCCGAAATCCGCTTCCAAGAATCCAGACTCTCCAATAACGATATCCTAATCTGTTTTGTTTGGTTTTCAAATTCTGTCCTTATCTTTGCAAAATTTTCACCTTTCGCGAGAGCCGCGAGACTCGCGGTAATGTTGTCGCTCACCGTCTTCAATTTTGCAACAGTTTCATCATGCGAGGAAACCTCGTTTTGAAATTTGCCCCCGAAGCCGGGAATCCACTCGCGAAGAAACTTTTTGAATCCGACATATTTAAATTCTCCTTTTTTCTTTGTAAGCGACTCCTTTTCTCCCTGCAATAGTCCTATTTTGGCTGCAAGGTCGTCAACACTCTTATTGCCGACAAGCTGTATTATTGCGGCCTCGTTGGCTTTAATTTCGGCTTGATTCTTCTTAATAGTGTCGAGAATATCCGCAAGTCGAATAATCTCTTCTGGACTGTTTATGGACTTCGCATCAATTTCACCCTGAATCGCCTCGAGTTCTTCCGGAGTAAACTTACCTGAAACATTTTCAAAAAAGCCCTGAAATTCGCTCTTAAGCCCGCTTATAACTTTTTCTTTCTTGGTATACACCTCGAAAACTGACCGAATCTTGTCCGCGTCATCGTTTTCAATCCACTCCTCGCTTTCCGGATATTGAGCGAGGAAAAGTGGAAATTTGGCGTCATAATTTTGCATCTGCCGAATGCTCATCGCCAGTATTTCCGCGTTCGTAACGCGTGATAGTGTTGCTCCCCTCATCACTGCCTCGGGCTCTCGCGTTGGTTCAGTTTTCGGCGGCTCAGCTTTAGGCACAGGTTCAGTTTTCAGTGGCTCTTCGGCTTTTGACACAACTGGTTCTACCGGCTTTTCGACAGGTTTTGGTTCTTCAGGAGGTTCGGTCATCAATAGAGCCTCTCCCGCTGATGGAATTTCCTCATCGGCAGGTTTCAAAGCTTCAGCATCATTTTTTGGCTCTCCCTTTCCTTCAAGAATTCTCCATGCCTCCTCTGGTTTGAGAGAGTCAATCTCACTTTGTGTTTTACCCATTCCTATTAGTCGTTCCTGCATATCTCGAGTAATCATAAAGGGTATACCTGCGTCCGCAGAGGATACCTCTCTCTTTGCTGTGGAATTAGAAGACTCTGACGTCAACGCTTCAGGTTGAGCGGGTAGCTTTTCTTCAGAAGGTGACGCTGGCGGCTTTGGAGCTAGGCCCAGCTCTAGAATTAATTGCTCTTCTTGAGCCAATTCTTCGGGCGACTTCTGAGGCAACTTTTCTTCAGGCGGTTTTTGTTCCGCAACACCTTCCTCGCCTGGTGGCTTTAAAATGACTGGAGGGGTCACTTCGGGGACAACAGGAGCTGTGTCTTCAGGATTTGAAAGTGGAGCAATAGGTTCTGGTTTTTTAACACTTAGTTCGAGAGGTGTCAGATATTTGGCTTTCATGTATGCCTCTTCAAGCATGGAATATAAAGTTGGATTTTCTTCAATAATCCTTGCCGCTCTTTCCATAGTTTTATGAACATAGTCGTCAATATTTTCTTTTTTTTCTTTTGAGTCAGCTACTCCTGGTATGCTTTTTATTTCTTGAAAATTTTTATTTACTTCTGCCAAATTTCCTACCTCCTGGTCAGACTCCACAAATAACCTGCGAAGATAGCCTTTAACATTCCGATCAGAAAATAGCTTTATAAATGCGTCGAACGCGGAATATCTATACACTGGAGAAGTAGTTGATTTAACCTCTTCGAGTTTATCTTTGATACGTTCTACCGCAACACTGCCCGCAAGCTCAACATTGTTAAAGACAATAGACGGTTCTTTCTCAAGTCGTTCGTATAAGTCCTCAAAATTTCTAACAGGTTTAGAAGATTCTGTTCGAGCGGGCTCGACATTTGCGGGTTTAGATTCAGAAGCGCCTATGGGATTTGGAGGGATTTCCTCTTTTTTTGGAGGAGGCTCAGCTTTTGCCGTTGTCTCTGGCGGTAGTCCTCCGGCTATTTTTCCTCTCTTTTTTCCTCCTTTTTTCTTTTCTCCTTCCCCTTCTTCCCCTTCTTCCCCCTTGAATCTAGTTTGATTCTTCCCTTTTCTCTCTTTTTTCTCTTTTTTCTCATCTCCAGATTCTGCATCATTTTTCAACAAAGGGGCATCGGGCTTTTTCGGCGCCCCAAAAGATTCATCGGCAAGATGAGTAACAAGAGGAGCTTCGCCTCCCTTTTTTTCTTCTGTCCCTATTTTAGGTGTTGCCTTCGATACTTTTTCTCCCAAAAGTCTAAGCGAGTCAGATAAAGTGGTTTCTTTTTTTCCTTCGACAGGAATAGCTGAATCTTCAATCACACTCTTCTTAAATATCTCGTGCAATTCATTAGATGCCTTAATCAAACCTTCGTCCCCAGATTCAACTGCGATTTTAGCTCGCTTTTCAAAGAGGGCATCTGTATTTTCAATAACTGTTTTCCTTGGGTCTCCTACTTTTTTAGAAATTTCTGCCAACCGTTTAAGTATTTTCTCGTCCACTTTTCCAATATCTTTTTTTTGCGCTAGAGAGGCTTCCTTCTTTTCTTCAGGAGGTTTTTTGTCTTTGAATTTCGCCTCAAGCGCGTCTAGACCTTGAATTTTTTCAAACCCCGCATTTTCTTTGTCTTCTGCCATAGTAGTATCTATTTTACCTTTATTGTAGATAGTTTGTCCACCAATCGCTTCGAGCCTGTTTATACTCTACAGGTAGATTGCAAGCAGGCTCTTAGAATTTTGCGTTAGGGCTTTGTCAAAATTTCCGCATCGCCTTCCGTTATCAAAACTGTGTGCTCGAAGTGCGCGCTTCGGCTCCCATCGCGAGTGCGATAGGTGAAGCCGTCGTCATCGAGCATAATTTTTTCGCTCCCCATATTCACCATGGGTTCGATAGCAATCACCATGCCGGGAACTAATTCCTCTCCCTTTCCTTTTTCTCCAAAATTCGGCACATACGGGTCTTCATGCACTTTGTGTCCAACTCCGTGGCCGGAAAGCTCACGAACAATTCCAAAACCATAGGGCAGAATCGCAGATTGCACGGCAAAACCGATGTCGCCCACATGATTGCCCCTCTTCGCGGCTTTTATACCTGCATCGAGCGACTTTTTTGTAACAGTGAGAAGTTTTTTACTCTCCTTGCCGATTTTCCCGACGGCAATAGTTACTGCCATATCCGTAATGAGTCCATTGTGCATGAGTCCCAGGTCCAAGCTCACGATGTCACCCTCTTTTAAAATTTTAGGTTTTTCGTTTGGTATTCCGTGGACAATTTCATCATTTATTGAGACGCAGAGACTCGCGGGGTAGGGACGCTTTGCACCGTAGGGCTTAAATTGTAAAAAAGCGGGAGTATCCCCGCCTTCTGCAATCAATGTGTTTGCCAAATCATTGAGCTCGTTTGTCGCAATTCCCGAAGTAACACGGTTCGCGATTTCATTCAAAATAAGTGCGTGTCTTTTCCCGCCTTCTCGGAGTATCTCGATATCTTTTTTTGTTTTGATGGAAACCATTTTTAGAATAGATGAGGTATGTTAGTTAGTAAGTAAGTTAGTAAGTTAGTAAGTTAGTAAGTTAGTAAGTTAGTAAGTTAGTAAGTTAGTATACTAGCGAATCGATTTTAATTTACTAACTCACTAATTTACTATTTATCTTTTGCACAACCTCCCTATGTACCTCCTCAATCGACTGCTTACCGTCAATGGAAAAGAAATTATACGCAACATTTGTCTTAAAAAAGTTCACTGACTCCATCACATTTTTATCAAACCACTGAAGTCGTGCGGTGATAGATTTTTTGTCGTCATCATTGCGTCCTCGCTCAAGAAGACGGTTTTGTGCCTCTTCATTTGGAATATCAATAAGAAATATGTAGGGCTTAGCCACTTTATAAAATTTGAGAGCAGAATCAAGCATGAAAGCTTCGTGCAACCTTCGGCATACTCCATCAAGAATAATATGCTCTTCCCCGGTAAAATTTTTTATCAAATAGTCACTCCACAGCCATATAGGAAAAAACTCAGGCCAAAGCCCTCCCTGCGCCATAACTTCTTTAATAATTTTACTCGTGGAAGTGGATGAAGAATCCACAAACTCACGGCCCATTCTACCCGTCTCAATATAAAGAACGTCGCGATTATCTTTTTCTTTAAAATACTTCGCGAGAAGTTGAGCTTGAGTTCCTTTTCCCGAACCTGCTCTTCCGAAAAAGAGAACTGTTTTTTGTGAAGTCATTTTATTCACGTATCTTGTAACGTGTAACGTCTGAGAAAGAGATTTCTTTTTCTTACGTTACACGTTTTGCGTTACATGTCTTTATCTAGTACTCGCGCATCGAGACCTGCCCTTCGATTTTCTTTACGAAATCCAAGACCACCGAAACGGCAATCAAAAGCGCGGTACCTCCGATAGCTAATGTTGGGTCTCCACTTGCGCCCTGCATAATAAAAGGCATGACAGCGATAACTGCGAGGAAAAGAGCGCCGACCAACGTGATTCTGGTAACCACTTTTCCGATGTATTCCGATGTCGACCCTCCCGGCCTTACTCCCGGAACAAAAGCTCCGTTTTTTTGCAGGTTCGTTGAAATGGTAACTGGGTCAAAAGTGACTGCAGTGTAAAAGTAGGTAAAAATAAATACCAAAATGAAATAGATACTATTATGAAACCAAGGATTTTCCAAGAACGCTAATCCGGATTTGGCAAAAGAAATTATTTGTTCATTTTTCACACCACTCGCAAAAAAATTTAAAATCATCTGCGGGAAAAGCAAAATGGAAAGCGCGAAGATGATTGGGATCACCCCTGCCTGATTGACTCGCAAAGGCAAGTAAGTGGAAATACCGCCATATACTTTCATCCCTCGAACTCGTTTAGCATATGTTACAGGAATAGGACGTTCGGCTTCTGTGATAGCAACGACAGCAACAACAACTAAAATTGCAACAATTAAAAAACCGAGTAATTTAGGAATAACTGACGGATCGAGAGTAGGATAAACATACTTAAAAATCAGTTGGCTCGCAACCTGGGGCACTCGCGCAACAATTCCCGCGAAGATGATGAGCGATGTGCCGTTCCCTATGCCGTATTCCGTAATGAGCTCCCCAATCCACATCAAGAGCACCGACCCGCCGGTAATGACGAAGATGTTGATAACGAAATCAAATGTAGCCAGAGGATCTATCACCCCTTGCTTTTGTAACAGGACGAGAAATCCGTACGCCTGAATCGCGGCTAAAACGACGCTCATCCTTCTTGATAATTGCGCGAACTTCATCCTTCCTGCTTCCCCCTCCTCGTGGTAAAGTGCCTTCAATTTCGGTGACATCATGGTCAAAAGTTGCATGATAATCGAGGCGGTGATGTAAGGACCCACTCCGAGCATGACAATAGAGAGTGTCGCGAGACCAGAACCCGAGAAAACGTTCAAAAGGCCGAAGAATTGATTATTGGAAAAAAAACCTTCTAGTCGCAGAGGATCCACTCCGGGAATTGGTATCGCCGCGAGCAATCGGAAAATCACCAAACCAAAAAGCACGAACAGAAGTTTCTTCCGCAACATCTTGTCATGTAATAAGAGTAGGATTTTTTCTTTCATTTTGTTTCACTGAACTGACTCGGAACCTTGACACGGAACTAAACTGAACTTTCTGTGTGTTTTCCGTGTTCTTCGTCCGTGCTATTCCGTGTTATTTTATCGTTCCGCCGGCTTTCTCAATCTTCGCCTTCGCGCTCGCGGACACTGCGCAACCGATTACCATAATTTTCTTTGTAAGTTCCCCATCGCCTAGAATTTTGAAAGACGAGCTCAATCCTTTTTCAGCGCTCACTATGCCCGAGGATGCAAGGCTCGCCGGAGTCACTTCGCTTCCGTCTGCAAAATACTTCTCAATCGTCTCGAGATTGACTGGGATAGATTTAGGACGGAAACTCTTGCCCCCTCCCACTCCTCGACCGCGAAGTTTGGGAAGTTTTTTAATGAGATCCCGAAGCTCTGGACGTTTTTTTCTTCCCGCCCTCGCGTTCTGACCTTTCGTCCCCCTTCCGGAAGTCTTGCCTCTCTTTCCTCCGCGTCCAACGGACATCTTTCTTTTTTGCTGGGTATTTCTTTGTAAGGTGTTTGATTGCATGTTATTAAATCATGTAACGTGTAGCATGTAACGTGTAACGTAAGAAAGAAAATTCTTTTTCTTACTTTACATGTTAAACGTTTTGCGTTACACCTTCTTTATATTCTCTCTAAGTTTCCCGAGCGCACGTATTGCCACTTCAGCATTGTTGAGCTTGTTCTTGCTTCTCGAGAAAATCTTAGCCGTCACGTCGGTTACTCCACCAAGCTCAAGCACATTACGAACCGAGCTTCCGGCAATCAGTCCCTTTCCCGGAGCAGGTCTTATCTCAACTCTTGAACTCGTAAATTTGGCATCCACTTCATGCGCGATTGACCGAGAAGTGGTGAGGGGAATCTGTATCATATTTTTCTTTGCATTCTTCAATGCTTTGTCGATTGCAATCGAGGTGTCTCCTGCCTTGCCGGTTCCAACTCCCACTCGGCCTTTACGGTCGCCCGCAACCAAGGCCACGCTAAAGCTGAAGCGCCTTCCCCCCGAAGCCACTCTCGTGACACGGCGAATACTCACGATTTGTTGGTCAAATTCGGGCTTAACTCTCGGAGCGCGCTCAAAACCCCTTCTCGGGTTCTTTTTTTGGTCGCGATTGCCCATCCTCGGCCGTCTCTCATCAGTCGCATGAACTGGCACGGCTGGCGCAACAGAGTTGGTATTTTTTTGTGTAGTAGTATCCATATTTTTATCACTGAACCGATTCGGAACCTCGACACGGAACTCCACTGAACTTCTGTGCATTTCCGTGTTCTTCGTCCGTGTGGCTTCCGTGTTTTAAAATTTAAGTCCCCCTTCCCTCGCTCCTTCCGCAACCGCTTTTACTTTCCCTGTATAAATAAAACCTGCCCGATCAAACACCGCTTTTCCGATTTTCTTCTCCTTGGCCTTCTTTGCGATTGTCTTCCCTACTTCTTTTGCCTTTTCCAACGTTGTGCCCTTTCCTATTTCTCCCGAGTTCGATTGGGCTAGTGTCGCTCCTTTGTCATCATCCACAAGCTGGGCATAGATATATTTGTTGGAGCGGTACACGACAAGCCGAGGAGCTTCCCCCGTTCCTTTGACCTTTGCGCGGATTCTTCGGTGTCGTCGTATTCTTTTGTCTTGTTTGGTATTCATATTCATCATATAACATGTAGCCTGTAACCTGTCCTAAACCCGTCCGACGTGTCGGACTAGGGTAACGTCTGAGAAAGATCTTTCTTTTTCTTACGTTACACGTTACACGTTTTGCGTTACATGCCCCTACGCCGCTTTCTTCCCCTGCTTTCTCCGAATCACTTCATCGAACCCTCGTATGCCCTTTCCCTTATAGGGCTCCGGCAATTTCTGCGCTCTGACTTTCGCAACAAACTGGCCGACCAATTCTTTATCGATACCGGAAACAGTAATTATATTCTTTTCGGCCGTAACTTTTAAGCCCTGTGGGATTTTCAATGTTACCTGATGAGAGAAACCGAGACTCATGACTAAATCGCTCCCCTTGACCTCCGATTTGAACCCGATGCCCTCCACGATAAGTTTTTTTTGAAACTCCTTATTCACTCCCTCAATCATACTCACGATTTCGGAGGCATACGTTCCCCAAAGCTTTAATGACTCTGTATCCTGCTCTCGGGGAGCTAACGTGACGTGGTCATTCTCGCTCACGACCAAAATACGCTCGCTTAATTGGCGGGAGATTTCTCCTAATGGCCCTTTTACGGTAACCTTGCCGTCATTCATTGCAACGGAAGTCTTGGGTGGAACCATAATATTTTGTTTTCCAATTCGTGACATTTTTTTATCGCTGAACTGACTCGGAACCTGTACACGGAACTCCACTGAACTTCTGTGACTTTCCGTGTTCTTCGTCCGTGTTGTTCTGTGTTACCAAATTTTAAACAACGCCTCGCCTCCAACTTTTTCTTTTCGAGCTTGTCTTTCCGAGAGAATCCCGCGGGACGTCGATAGAATCAATCTGCCCAAGCCCGATTTTACGGAATGAAGCTCGCTAGCGCCGTAATAAATTCTCTTTGATGGCATTGAAACTCGCTCCACTCCCCTTATCTTTGGAGTTTTGCCCTCGTACAAAAGAGTGATTTCGATAGACTTATTGATTTTTTTTCCTTTCTTCGCTTGGGCTTTGATAAAACCCTCCTTTTCCAAAACATCGGTAATCGCATTTTTAAACTTCGAGTACGGCAAAACCACGGTCTCCTTTCCGGCTTCTCCGGCATTCTTTATTTGGGTGATGAAATTGGCAATTGGGTCCATTTTAATAGCTTAAAGCTTTTAGCTATTAGCTGAGAGCTTTTAATATCCTTTCCTAAAAGCTAACACCTAACAGCTAACAGCTATTTTCTACCATGACGATTTCTTGATTCCCGGAATCATTCCTTCGTTGGCGAATTCCCGAAAACAAATACGGCAGAGGTCAAAATCTCTCATAAACCCTCTCTTTCTCCCGCATCGAAAACATCTCCTCACTATTCTTGAGGAAAATTTTGGCTTCTTTTTTGACCGAGCTATGACAGATGTTTTTGCCATTTTATTTCACTGAACTGACTCGGAACCTCAACACGGAACTAAACTGAACTTTCTGTGCCTTTCCGTGTTCTTCGTCCGTGTAGCTTCCGTGCTATTTACTTAAAAAACAGCTCAAAAGAGCGTAGAAAATAGCTTACCATAGCCATTCGCAAAGTCAACGGCCACTCGCAGTCTCTTTTGAGAGCGAGCTTCAATAATTGAAAATAGTAGTCGCCTCACTACGAAAAACGCATGAGTCGCCCCGCTCCTGCCGCCAGATGCGTTTTTCTACTCGGCTTCTCTATTTTCAAATTATTTCCCGCAATGCTCTCAAAAAGAGATCGGCTCGCTAAATTGTTTAAGAAAATTAAACAACCTATGTCAAGGACGGTCCTGCCGAAGGCTATTTCATTTCATACTCCTCGTAGAGTTCCCGAGCTTTTTGCTCATAATGGCCAACTAATTGAGGACCGTTTTCTTTTAGCCACTTAGAAGAAACACTGTCCAGTAATTTTTTAGCTTCTATCTCCTTTTTTAGATATTCTTCTCCTTTCCAAAAGGTACCAACATCAATCTGGGCAATGTATCCAGACGATGCATAGCCATAGTTATGGTCCCAATTAAACGTATCCTCGGTAACGCCCCTTTCCCACATTCTGGCAATAAAATTCATTACGTCATCGATAACTCTTTTTGCACCCTCAATATCATCTGCACCAATAAGTTTTTTAATCCGGTCACCTACTAATTCTACTTTCTCCTGCAATATAAATTGAAGCTCGCGGGTATTATATTCCTTACCATCAAGGGTCACCTTTTCTATCAGCGAAGGACTACTCTTCTCTAAATGTAAGTAAACGAGAGCGGTTTCCTGTCGGAAATCATGAAATGCTAATTTATAGCTTTTCTCACTATTATCTACCAACTCTTGAGTTACTCTATCTGGGTCGAGGCCCCATGCAATAAACTGCTGTTTACCCTCATCCAAAGTTTTAAAAGTCTTTAGGACATATTTGCCATCTTCACTTACAAATGCCCGTGTTTGGAAACCTTCATGAAGATATGAAAATGGCGCCGATAAAATTTCTTCGATGTTTGGCGACTCCGGTATTTCTTCCATGCGAGGCAATTCCATATGAGAAATATACCAGAAATTGAAAAAAATAGAATACGCCTTGCAAAAAGCCCCGCGGAGCGGGGCTTTTTCTGATTGAAAATTACTTTAACTTTTCGCTCGAATGTATCGATTAAAAATTGAATTTGCTTGCATATTTACCGATGAGAGGTAATTCTTTCTTTTTTCCTGAAAGAACGTTCACTATCCCTAAAATTACCATTACAACGTTGAAAAGAAGGAGCAATCCTCCAACAATCCATCCTAGAATCGGAATAATGCCGATAGCCATTCCTACCACAAATGAAATGATGAGAACTAGCCCCTGCTTGATATGGAATTTCACAAACGGATCATTCTTCCCGTCAGTGAGAAATGGAATAATAATAAGAATACCGAGATAGCAAAACACTGCCATTGCATTCCCCCCACTTCCCATCTGTGGAGCTGGAGAATTTTGCTGAGTAGCATTTGGAATATTTGGAGTTTGCTGATCCATAATTGATTTTTATTAAATGATTAATTCTGCTTGATAACAGCTTTACAATAGCACTTCTGTGGTTTTTTGCATGTGCATAACTTTGGAGGAGTCGGATTTCCAAAGGGACTCTTTTAGAACCCCAAAGAGTCCCTTTGGAAATGAGAACAATCCTCTCCTTAGGAGTTTAACCCCTACGGAGAACGACCCTTCCGGGTCTGATTTTCTAGCACCTAACACCTAAAACCTTACACCTATTAGTCGCCTACTTCGCTTCCACCTTCGGCTTTCGAGACCGCTTTGCGTCTTTTTTTGCAGGTTTTTTCATTTCCTCATTCCTTTTGAACGGGAAATTCAAATATTCAAAAAATGTTTTGGCTTGTTCGCGCGAATTGGCCGAAGTTACCACAGTAACGGCAAGACCGAAGACGTCTTTGAGCTCTTCATCGGCGGTTTCAGGAAAAATAGTATGCTCTTTGATGCCAATAGTGATATTTCCTACGTCGTCTATTGACCGCACGGAAATGCCTCGAAAGTCTTTGGTCCGTGGAAGCGAAACATTCAAAAGCTTATCCAAAAATCCTCTCATGCGGTCGCCTCGCAAGGTTACCTGATAACCCGAAGTGTCCCCCTGGCGAACCTTAAATGACGCGATAGATTTCTTCGCTCCTTTTGTTACAATTTTCTGGCCAGTGATTTTCGTCAGCCGGTCTGCCACCAATTCGATTTTCTTCTTGTCCTTGATAGACCCCACACCGGCCGAAACCACCACTTTCAAAACTCTCGGCACTTGCATAACGTTTTTCAACCCCAATTTTTCTTTGAGGGTCGCGAATGCTTTTGTTTCTTTTTCTTTTAGGGTATTCATAAAATTACACTGAACCGACTCGGAACCTCAACACGGAACTAAACTGAACTTTCTGTGCCTTTCCGTGTTCTTCGTCCGTGTGGCTTCCGTGCTACTCCTCTGTTTTCTTAACATTCGACACATGAATCGGATAGGCTTTATTTATAATTTCTCCCTTTTGGCCGCTCTTTCTTGGCTTCATGTGTTTTTTCTTCATATTCACGCCTTCAATAAGCACCAGGTCTTCCCGCGGAAATGCCTTGGTCACTTTGCCAGACTTGCCTTTGTCCTTGCCTGTCAACACTATTACTTTGTCGTCTTTTTTTATTTTCATTTTATTTCACTGAACTGACTCGGAACCTCAACACGGAACTCCCGCTGAACTTCTGTGCCTTTCCGTGTGCTTCGTCCGTGTGTCTTCCGTGTTATTTACACGATCTCCGGCGCCAATGACGCGATTTTCTGAAAACCGAACTCCGCGATTTCTCGTGGAATCGGTCCAAAAACTCTTCCCGCAATCGGTTCACGCTTGCCTTTTTCCAGTATCACCACGGCATTTTCGTCAAAGCGAATGTAGGAACCGTCTTTTCTCCTGAACGCATTTCTTTGTCGCACCACAACCGCGTGAAGCACATCTTTTTTCTTGGTCATTTTTCGCGGTTCAGCTTTTTGAACGGAAAGAACGACTATTTCACCGATTTCCGCGTACCGTTTCTTGGAACTGCCGAGCACCTTGAAAATTCTGCCGATTTTTCCTCCGGAGTTGTCCGCAATTTTTACGATGGAACGTGGTTGAATCATGATATTGCACTGAACTGACTCGGAACCTTAACACGGAACTCCCACTGAACTTCTGTGCCTTTCCGTGTTCTTCGTCCGTGTGGCTTCCGTGTTATATTACTCTAAAATGCTTATTCTTCGACAGCGGCCGGCATTCTACAATGGTTACTTTCTCGCCTTCTTTCTTCGTGTTGCCTGGATCGTGGGCCAAAAATTTCTTGCTTCTTTTTATGAATTTCCCGTATTTAGGCGCCTTCTTAAACTGTTCAACTCGAACAGCAATCGTGTCTTTCATTTTGGTGGATACCACAAGACCGGTGAGCTGCTTTGGTTTGCTTTTTGTTTCTTTTTCTTTTGTTTGAATTTGAGTTTCCATATTTTTTATCACTGAACTGACTCGGAACCTCAACACGGAACTCCCGCTGAACTTTCCGTGTTCTTCGTCCGTGTGGCTTCCGTGCTATCTCGCATTCACCTCCGTCAGTATCCTCGCGATATCTTTCCTCAATCCCTTCCCTTCCTTTACATTCTTCTGCTTGCTCCCGGCCATGGCAAATCGAAAATTTCGAAGCGCCTCTCTTTTTTCATCGAGAAGCTTCACCAATTCCTCTTCCTTTTTGTCTTTTATGTCTTTCATTTTTTTACACTGAACTGACTCGGAACCTCAACACGGAACTAAACTGAACTTCTGTGCCTTTCCGTGTTCTTCGTCCGTGTGGCTTCCGTGTTATCTCGAAACAATCTTGCTCCTAATCGGCAATTTCGTGCCGGCTTTTCGAAGCGCCTCTTTCGCGTCCGCTTCCGTAATTCCGTCAATTTCAAACAAGATTCTTCCCGGTTTGACTTGGAAGCTGTATCCCTGCGGGTCTCCTTTTCCCTTGCCCATACCCACCTCCGCTGGCTTTGCAGTATACGGCATATCGGGAAAAATGCGAATCCAAATCTTTCCGACCTTGCCCACAAAACGGGACATGACTTTTCTCGCCGATTCAATCTGGTTTGAAGTCACTCTTCCTGCAGTTTGCGCTTTCAAGCCGTAGGAGCCAAAGGAAAGGGCGATGCCTCTGGTCTCAACCAGGGGTTTGTTGGCATTCCTCCTCATCGTATGCCACTTTCTGTGTTTAACTTTTTTGGGTAACAACATATATGTATCACTGAACCGACTCGGAACCTCAACGCGGAACTCTCACTGAACTTCTGTGCCTTTCCGTGTTCTTCGTCCGTGCTATTCCGTGCTATTTCTTTTCCTTATCAAAGACTTCTCCTCTATAAATCCACACCTTGATGCCGATGTCTCCATAGGTCATGTGCGCTTTTTCCCTCGCGAAATCAATGTCAGACCTGAAGGTTTGAAGCGGAATCTGACCTTTCTTTATTTCCTCGCTCCTTGCCATGTCAGCTCCTCCAAGGCGTCCCCCAAGATAAATCTTCACTCCCTTCACATCTCGGTTCGCCATGACTTTCTCAATCATCTGTTTTACTACGCGCCTGAAAGGCATTCTCTTTTCAAGTCCTTCGGCAATCATATATGCCACAATAGCCGCATTCGATTCTGGCGAGCGGACCTCTTCAATATCGAGTTTCAATTCCGGTGGAAGTGCGAGTTTGAGCCTTCCCATTTCTTTCAAGACCTGCGTTCGCAGGCGTTGAGCCCCATCTCCGCCCTTGCCGATAATCATTCCGGGCCGAGAAGTTTTCAAGATGAGCCGAAGTGATTTTTCGCTTCGCTCCATTTCAATGGAGCTTACGTAGAATCCTCGAAGCTTTTCCTGCAAAAATTCTCGAATCAGAATGTCGCACTTTAGAAACTCTTTATAACGCTTGTGACCCACGCCAAACCAGCGACTTTTCCAGTCTCTTAAAATTCCTAGTCTATGGGCATAAGGATGGACAACGTGACTCATGGGTTAGGTGTTAGCTTTTAGCTATTAGCTGTTTAGCTTCTTTCTTTTTCGGATTTCGTGCTTCGGATTTCGAATTTACAATTGTTTTTTCTTCCAAAACAATTGTGATGTGACTCGTTCTTTTTTTTATCTGAAATGCCGTACCCCTGGCTCTCGGCATTCTTCGCTTCAATACCGCTCCCGGGTTCACCTGAATGTCCTTAATAAAAAGAAAATCCGAACTGACGTCGGAATTATTTTTTGCGTTGGCGAGGGCGGAATCAATGAGCTTCTTAATTGGTTGTGCGGCATCCTTTGTCATAAAATTCAACACCGAAAGAGCTTGGGAAACCTTTTTTCCCTTAACAAAATTTGCAACCAAGCGGACCTTCCGCGGTGACTGTCTGTAATCGTTGAGTGATGCTTTCATGTTTTTTTCACTGAACCGACTCGGAACCTTAACACGGAACTCCCGCTGAACTTCTGTGCCTTTCCGTGTTCTTCGTCCGTGTTACTTCCGTGTTATTTCTTCTCCGCCGTAACCGCCTTCGCCGACTGGGCTCCTGCGATTTCGGCCTCTTTCTTTTTCATTTCAAGCTCTTTCTGCATCTTTCCTCCGTGTCGCAGGAACTTGCGAGTGAGGGAAAATTCGCCCAAACGGTGTCCGACCATGTCTTCAGTAACCAGAACCTCAACGTGATCCCTGCCGTTATGAACTCCAAACTTGAATCCGACCATCTCGGGCGCAATCTGGCTCGCCCTCGCCCACGTTTTAATCACCCCAGCTTGTTCTGGCTTCTTTCCGGAAATCTTCTTCATGAGAATCTCCGAAACATATGGACCTTTGGCGACAGAGCGTGTCATGATAATTACACTGAACTGAATCGGAACCTTAACACGGAACTCTCACTGAACTTCTGTGCCTTTCCGTGTTTTTCGTCTGTGTGACTTCCGTGATTTAACTTCCTGAATAAAAAAGCCCCTAAAAACACCTTCTGACAAAGTGTTTCGGGCACTCATTCATAAAATGAATGATTTAGCCTTCTACAGAGCTTGATTTAGAATGTTACCAGATAGCACACATTTGTCAAAGCGAGGAGACAGCACTAGATTTTGGAGCCAGATTCTAAGGGCAAGACTTGCATTTCGAGACTTCGTTGATATTTATGTATAGTGTGCTAAAGTCACCGAAGAGTTAGACAAAACCAAAACAGACACGGAAAGCTCAACTATGAAAACACGGAAAAGCAGACCGGACTTGTACGCCGTGGATGGCGTCAACATCAAAGCTGGAGACTCGTTCAGTGCAATCTGCGGAGAAATCTGCCGATCGACTTACGAACTTTCTCCATGGGTAACCGTGGAAGACATGTCTCAAGGACATTTTCGAGGCCCAAGAGGCTTTCGATTCAAATCTGATGGCACCACCTTTCAAATGGGAGCCGCAGATGGAATTGGGACAAAAGTCATTTTGATTGATTCGGCGGGCGTTCATCTTGAAGGCGCCGCCAACTTGATTGCGATGACTTTCGGTGACATCACCCGGTACGGTGGATTGCCACTCGTCTTCATGAATGTTCTGGACGCTTCTTCCATTGGAGAATTGGTGACCAAGAGGTTCTCCAGTTTCGTTCATCTCATGAAGGGGCTCGGCGATCTGGCACATGTTCATAAATTCGTTCTACTGGGGGGAGAAACAGCAGAACTTGGCGTATGCGTCGGATCAGAAAATCCGGAAGCAACGACCAAATTTAACTGGGCAGGATTCGCGTTGGGCATCGGCCGCCAAGATCGAATGATTACTGGAGAGGGACTCCGACCTGGACAAATTGTAATCGCTCTTCGAGAACATGGGTTCAGGTCAAACGGCATTAGCGCCGTCAGAAAGGCGTTGGCTCTCAAATTTGGACATGAGTGGTACTACAACGGAGAGGCGAGCAAAGCAATCAACGCCGCGGCCGCCCCTTCAATCATCTACGATACTTTTCTGGCAACCGCTAACGGCTGGGACAAATGGGGCCGCTACATTCCAATGCACTACATCGCCCATCTTTCCGGTGGCGCAATTCAATCGAAGTTTGGCGAAGATGGACTGTTCCCACGAGGGCTCTCCGCTGACCTACCGAAGCTTTGGACACCTCCTCGCATCATGCGAGACTGCGCGCGCTGGAGAGGCTTCAATGATGAGGACTGTTACACCACATGGAATGGTGGGCAAGGCGCTTTGGTTGTCGTTGACGAGAAAGACCAGCACCGTTTCATCGCATTGGCAAAAGGATTCGGCATCGGAGCAAAACCTGCCGGCACAATCGTAAGGCGCAGGAAGCCTTCAATTCGGATCAAATCGCAGTTCACCGGCAAAACGTTCGAGCTCAATCCCGACTGATACGCTCGTCCTCCATCAACCACCCGCACCTCAATATGCCGGTGGTTTTTTCTTTTCCCAATTACAAAAAACTGCCAGGAGGCAGTGCAACTATGTCCACCTGCCACGTTGACACACCATCCAATGGTTTTTTTCTTTTCATAAACAACTGCCAAAAAAATTTTTAAATTAAATTATCAGAAATATTGCCATCTTCTTAGTTTTACTTTGACTTTACATATGAGATAATGAAAAAAGAAAAAAATATGAAACGAAAATTACACCCTTCTGCTCTTTACGATCCGAAGCGCCAGCATTTTTGGCACACGGAACCTGCAGATCTTCCCAATCCAAATTGGGAGGTATTGCGCTCTCCAGAATTCCAAGCTAGGGGTCGGGCACTCATGCGAGAGTTGTCCTCAAAAAAACCACCTGAGTCGGCCCATGCTTCTCGTTGAATTCTAAAACCACTTTCGGCAAGCGCGACAGTGGTTTTTTATTTGTACCAAAAACTACCTCACGGCATTTTCTTCAGACGTCGGAGTGAGACACTTCATTTTTAGAACATTCGCAGGTACTTTTGCATGGTTTGCCTCTTGGCAAAAAAGTGCCGATCTTAGTCGAAAGAGCGAGCAATAAATTTTCAAGAACACCCGCCCGTTCCGAATCGTTACGTTCGGGCGGGTTGCGGAGCTTCGCCAGCAGGTCTGTCAATGACTCTGAGTATTCTTATGCGAGGAGCTCTTGACAGTGGCGAGGCGAGTGAGGAGCGAATACATGGAGCTCCGCAAGACTTTTTCAGCTCGATTCAGAGAGAGCGAAAAAGTGGACAGTTCCTGTAAGGAATAGGAAAAGCCGGCGCTGGCCGGCTTTATCCGTGTTCTTGAAAATTTGATTGTGAGTGATATTTATCGTTGCTTCCCAACCCTTCTCCTTGAAACAATAAGACGATTTGAGTATTTTTTGGCTCGGCGGGATTTCTGGCCTTTACCGACGGGCTTGCCCCAGCGGGTTTTAGCGCGACGCGTGCCACGGCCCTGCCTTCCTTCTCCTCCTCCGTATGGGTGGTCAACGGGATTCTGGGCGGTTCCTCGAACAGTTGGTCGGATACCGAGCCAGCGAGAACGTCCGGCTTTTCCAATGTTTACAAGACGGTTTTCATCATTTGAAACGGAGCCCACAGAAGCGAAACAATTTTCACTTACTTTTCGAATTTCAGTCGAGGGCATTTTGAGGTGGGCCTCGCCTCCGTCTATCGCCACTACTTCCACAAAGTTTCCCGCCGCCCGCGCAATCTTGGCGCCTCCCGAGGGCTTCAACTCCACGTTATACACGAACGTACCGACAGGAATATTTTTAAGTGGAAGTCTGTTGCCCGGCTTTACGGCAACTTTTTCTCCGGATTCAATCACGTCTCCGACTTTGAGCCCCATGGGAATCAGTGCGTACCTTTTGTCTCCATCAGTGTAGCCAATGAGGGCAATGAATCCGGATCGGTTCGGGTCATACTCTACCGTCAAAACTTTTGCGGGCACGCCGATTTTCGTATAGGTAAAATCAACATCTCGGAACACCCTCTTGTGTCCGCCTCCTTTGTGTCGAGTGGTAAGCCTCCCTTGGCTATTCCTTCCCACTGGTCTTCGAAATCCGGCAGTCAAAGGCTTGTGTGGCTCGGACACAGTTAAAAAACTTCCGTAAGAAACAGTGGTCATGTGCCGTCGTGATTTTGATGTGGGCTTGTAGGATTTCATCTTAGTTTGTAAGTTAATAAGTTCAGCTCGCTGACTCGCTTTTAAGTTTGTAAGTTTTTTCTTCTCTTTAACTTAGAAACTTGAGCGGAGCGTAACTTATAAACTTCATTTAGACTAACTCTATTTTGTCTCCTTCCTTTAATCTCACATACGCTTTCTTGCCTCCAGAGCGCATTCCAAGCTTTCCGCGGTTAAATGTTTTCTTTCTCGGGATTTTGACGATATGCGCTTGGATTGGTGTCACTCCGTAAATTCTAGCCACATCATCCATAACATTTTTTTTGTTTGCAAGAGCCGAAACATCAAACGTATAGAAGCCCTTCTCGGCAATGCTTGAAGCTTTCTCCGTAATTCGAGGCCTCAAAATTACCGATGGACGGCTTCCCGAAGGAACGATTCGCTCTTTTTTCGGTTCTCCCTCTGCAAGTACGACGCTTTTTTCCTGCTTGGCAACGCCCTTCTTTGCCTTTTTGAGAGGCTCATCGGTTTTCTTATTCTTTTTGAAGTTAAATAATGCCATTGTTTTGAATAGGTTTAAGGTTTTAGGTGTAAGGTGTCAGTCCTTGTATTTTGCTAAAACCTAACACCTAACAGCTTACACCTTTCCCTTAATTTTCTCCGCTTTCCTTTTCTGGTTTCTTAACGCCTTCTGCTTCCCTTCCATCACCTTCAAAAATTCATCAGGGAACGCTACGCCCAAATATTTATATTTGAGAAGTTTCAAAGGATTAAGGTTTTCTTGGGCGTCAACTTCCATACTGCCGATATTGCCGAAGGCCCTTTGCATTCTCAACATTTTTTCTTTCGGAGCAAGGAGGTAGAGAGCATTTTTTGGTTTTTTTGAAATTTTTTCGAAATTGGGAATGGTTGAAAGAGTTTTCAAAACGCCGATAGCGTGTTTTGTTTTTGCCTCTGGCAACAATATTTCATCTATAAAAATTATTTCTCCCTGCTTCTGCTTCTTTGAAAGAATCGTGAAAAGCGCTTTGGATTTCATTTTCTTGTTCACTTTTCTCTCGAAATTTTTGTCATTTCTCGGGCCATGCGTTACTCCTCCTCCAACCCACAGTGGTGAGCGGATAGAGCCGTGCCTTGCCCGCCCAGTCCCTTTCTGTTGCCAGGGCTTCTTGCCTCCTCCACTCACGTCGCCCCGATTTTTAGTGTGAGCGATAGGATGCCGTGCACTAGACATCATGGAAACAACAACTTGGTGCACCAAATCTCCATTCCATGGCAAGCCGAAGACAGCTTCCGGCAATGTAATCTTGTCTGTCTCTTCTCCTTTTTGGTTGTAGACGTTTGATTCCATGAATAATAGTTATAAAGTGGAAAGTTATAAGGTTATAAAGTTTTTTCTGAATTTCTTATCTCCTACTTTATAACTTTATGACTTTAAAAACCTTTAACTTCTAAAAGCGTTCCTCTTCGTCCCGGCACTGCTCCTCCTATATAAATCTCGTTATTTTCAGCATCAATTTTGACCACTTTCAAATTCTTGACGCTCACCTTGTCTCCTCCCATACGTCCCGCCATTCGTATTCCCTTTGCCACTCGGCCTCCGGCGCGCCCGCCTCCTCCTCCGATTGCTCCCGGCTCTCTTTCAGAGTGTTTCTGTCCGTGAGTTCGCGACCCTCCGGCAAATCCATGTCGCTTCACTACTCCTTGAAAACCTTTTCCTTTACTTACTCCGGTCACCGTCACGATGTCTCCTTCTTGAAAAACTGTCACATTAATTTTGTCTCCTAACGCAAATTTCGTATCTTGCACTCTGAATTCTTTAAGAAATTTGAAATTGCCCAACTCTTTAATATGACCGCGAATCGGCTTATTGATTTTATTTTTATTTCTCTCTCCATATCCGACTTGGACTGCTTCATATCCATCCGTATCGTTTTTCTTAACTTGCGTTACAACTGATGGCGTTGCAGACACTAAAGTAGCCGGAAAAACTGTCCCCTCCGCGTTAAAGACTTGGGTCATGCCCTTTTTTGTTCCTAAGAGAAATTTCATTGCTTTTTTGAACACAGTGTCCGCCTCCGCATAAAGCTTCGGCGAGATAAACTGGCGGTTCCTGTTTCGGCTTCGCCCGACCGCTTCTGCGGTTTAGGGTCACGACATCCATTCTGTAAACAGTGATTAGAAGCCTATCAAATAAGCTTTTTTTTGTCAAAAAAAACCGAACCAGATGATTACTCCTAGTTCGGGCGATTAAGGGAAAAAAGAGCTGGATTCAAAGAACTTTGGGTACTCGAAGACGATACCTGCTTTGTGGCTTTTCTTCAAAACCAAGAGCCGTGAAGATTCGTTTCATTTCCTCGTCCTGTACCCACACACCACCTTCATAGTACGCAATGCCGTGTAGGTGGAAATTCATGAGTTCCTGGACGATACGCATGCCGACGGAGAGAATATTTAAACCGTCGTTAATCACAAAATGACGAATATCGCCACAGGTAAAGTTTAGGCCTGCGACTATGATGAGAACGCCCATGCCCACAACCCTTTCATTATGATTCCAAGCAACGACAACCACCACTTCCCGCATTCGTTCGAGAAGATGTTCTCGACTGACAGGCATTGCTTCAGAATGTTGTTTTTTCAACAAGTCGTTTAGGTCGCCAACCACCTTGTGCGTGACTTTATTGGGTCGAAGACGCTCTACCACGATTTCTCCGGTCAACATAGACTCCTTATCTGTTATTCTTTCACTTCATGTGGAAGAATTGTTTGCTGAAAACAACATTATAGGAGTGCAGGGAAAAGTCAATCAGCAAGAAGCTACCCTTACTAACTCTGTCTAATGGTCCCCTTGGACAAGAGAAAAATAAAAAACACGGAGCAAGCACGAAAAAACCTCCCTTTGGGAGGTTTTTTCGTGCTGACGGAGTTAGTTCCGCATAGTTCAGCGTTTGGACCCTAAAAACTTTTTCGGTAAAAAATTTAGATCGATATCAAGGAAATTCCTTGATATTCCTACATACGTTATAATCTTGCTATAGCAAGATTATAACGTATGTAGGCTTTTTGATGTTATTTAAGACATTGGAATATTTGTTCAAGCTAATTAGGTTAGATTTTGATTCTGTTAACACGATGTGTTACCTTTTGGAAAGATAGTGCAGATGTTCGATGGCTTCATGAAATTCGTAACACCACGAGTTCCTTGAGTCTCCAAACCAACCAAAGATTATATGACCGAAATGGAATTCGTTCGCCAATGGAAATATGCAATTTTGGGAGCACTGACTGGACTTATCTTGCTCATAGCCTTCATCATCGTCGGCAGGCTGTTGATCAAGAAGGTGCAATCTCAACCGCCCGCACAATCTCAATCCATAGAGCGCTAAATACGCTCTTTTTTCTTAACAAAAAACTCCCATAGGGGAGTTTTTTGTTCGTATCAAATTAAAGAAATTATCTTTGAAAATGCTTACCTATGTGTGACCTCCTTTTTTATGATGATGTCCTACTCGACGGGCTTCCGAAGAAGCCCTCATATGTTTTGAATATCGAGGATCATCCGTACGAACTATCGCTGCCCTTTTTAAATGCTTCTTTTTTATATCTCTCAAGTACCCTGAAATAAAAGCACCTCTCCTATTTGGATCTGTTGCACTTATTTCTAATCTGGTAAACAACGTATCAAGAAACGGTGATAAATCTTCCGCGCTTAGCTTGCTTTCAAAGAGAAATCTTGCGAAACTTTCAGTAAACCCACTATGTCTTTTTAAAATCTTCAAAAAAGTATCGTACAAAGCCAATTTTTCAGAATTGTGAATTCTAAGAACATTGATCAGGCCTTTTTCTCCCTCCGTCATTTTGCCTGGAAACTCTTTCGGCATATCTTTCTCTTCCTTGGGAAGCTCAGCAGAAATCTCAGACCGTTTTTCCTTCGGTTCGGAGACTTCAGGGCTCTGTTTTATTTTAGGACGATGTCTTATGTGTTTCTCTCTAGACGTCTGATACTCTTTCGCTGTTTTAATAGCCTCCAAATACCCCTCTGCTTTGCTCTTTGCGATTTCAGGATTATCCTTATCCGCATTTCTTATGTCTTCTAGCTTCTTCGCTAAATCGTCACGATATTCTTCAAATTTCGGCTTTTCCATATGAGGAAAGTATCTCATATTCTGTAAACAGGTCAACATTAGAATATTGAAAAATTTCCCTGATATGTGGGGGGACCATCCATTCTTTTTTCTTTTCTTTCTTACCGTCAGAGTGAGGGAAGTCTTTTTCAGAACATTCGCAGGAAAATTTGCATGGTTTCCAATTCTGATTGGAAAAATTTTCCGAGGACGAAGAAAGCCTCTCGCTGGAGAGGCTTTCTGGTTCTGAAAAAGATGCTTCCCGAACGTTATATCATCTTGACATCAATATTCACTCCAGACGGAAGCGAAAGATTGGTCAACGCCTCAATGACTTTGGCGTTTGGATTCACGATGTCGATAAGCCGTTTGTGAGTTCTCATTTCAAATTGCTCGCGGGCATTTTTGTAGACGAAAGCGGAACGATTGACGGTATATTTTTTTATTTCCGTTGGAAGAGGAATAGGACCTTGAACGGTCGTGTCATAGCGAAGAGCGGTGTCCATAATCTGCTTTACGGAAGAATCGAGAATTTTGTGCTCGTAGGCACGAATTCGGATTCGCAGTTTATGCGACGCCTCTTCCTTTGGCGCAACTTTAGAAGTTTTCTTTTTTGGGGTTTCTTTCGGCATTTTGTTTACACGGAACAGAATCTGAACAAAAACTCGGAACTGAAACAGAACTTCTGTGGTTTTCCGCGTTCTTCGTCCGTGCTAGTTCTGCGTTACTTTGTGATTTTCGTCACCACCCCCGCGCCAACCGTCTTACCTCCCTCTCTGATAGCAAATCTTTGTTTTTCTTCAAGGGCAACAGGGGCGACGAGCTTCACGACGAATTTAATGGTGTCTCCAGGCATTACCATCTCCGTTCCGGCAGGCAATGTAACCTCTCCGGTCACGTCTGTGGTTCTAATATAGAATTGCGGTTTGTATCCGGTGAAGAATGGCGTATGTCTGCCTCCTTCTTCTTTTTTCAAAACGTAGACTTCTGATTCAAAATCGGTGTGCGGGGTAACAGAGCCCGGTTTTGCCAAGACCTGTCCGCGATGAATGTCATCTTTCTTGGTTCCTCGAAGGAGAATTCCTGCATTATCTCCGGCCATTCCTTCTCCAAGCGATTTGTTGAACATTTCAATTCCGGTAACAGCGGTCTTTGCGGTAGGCTTGATTCCCACAATCTCCACGTCTTCGCCGACTTTCACAATACCTCTTTCAATTCTTCCGGTAACCACCGTTCCTCTTCCTTCAATCGAGAAAATGTCTTCAACCGGCATAAGAAATGGCTTGTCGAGTTCGCGAACCGGAATCGGAATATACGTGTCGAGAGCGTCAACGAGTTCAAGAACTTTCTTTGACCATTCATCGGTATTGTCTTTTGCTTCAAGAGCTTTCAAAGCCGACCCGCGGATAACTGGAGCGTCTTTTCCGTCATAGCCCTGCTTGGTCAAAAGCTCGCGGACCTCTTCTTCCACAAGGTCAATCAACTCCTTGTCAGGCACCATATCGCATTTGTTTAGAAAAACAATGACCTTAGGCACTCCCACTTGGTATGCAAGAAGAATATGTTCTCTTGTCTGTGGCATCACACCGTCAGTTGCGGCGACGACGAGAATCGCGCCGTCCATCTGCGCGGCGCCGGTAATCATGTTTTTGATGTAGTCGGCATGTCCGGGCGCGTCAATGTGAGCATAGTGACGAGCGTCACTTGAATATTCATTGTGGGAAAGAGAGATGGTAATGCCGCGGGCTTTTTCCTCGGGAGCGGAGTCAATCTGGTCAACTCCCTTCACTGTGGCTTGTTTGCCAGCTCGGTGAAGCACGCTTAAAATCGCCGCTGTTAATGTCGTCTTTCCATGGTCAACGTGGCCGATGGTTCCCACGTTTACGTGAGGCTTGGACCGATCAAATACTTCTACCATATGTTTAATAGATTCATGAATCTAGATTCATGATTCAGGAATAACTCCTGAATCTTAAATCTTGAATCCTGAATCGTTCTTAATAATAAATAATTAATATTGAAAAAGCACAAACGTGCATTATGTGCCATCTTATCAGAATCAAAGTCAATGTCAACAGGCCACTCAAAATCTCTGGAAAAGAAAGCGCTCGTTTTTTCCTGCGAAAAACTCGCTAATCCTCGTCCGCCGAAGAGCCGAGCCGGAGAACTGCGGACAATTTTTTCCAGAGAATTTTCGCTCTCACGTCTGAAGAAATATCAAGTAATTTCCTTGCTAGCCATCAAGTTCAGAAGAAACTAAGCAAAAAAAGGCATCGGAAATTCATTCCGATGCCTGATGTAAACTGTCTGGCGATTTCAAAAAATGAATCTGAGCGAGAATGCGCCAACGATTCCTCCATCGCCCGCTTGAACAGTAACTTCAGCTCTGACGTAATCGTAGAACAAATAGCCGATGGTAGGACCGATTGTCGGCTCCAGGCGAAAGTTGGTGTGCTGAGACTCATCCTTGCCGAAACGATCCCACCCATTGTCAATGAAGATTCCTGTGAGAGTCCCCTCCACACCAAGCGATAGGTTCTTGATATGGTACGAAAGGTTGAGACTGGTAAGCAGGCCGTATCTGGCTTCAGAATAGACAAAGGATCCGTTTTGAGGAGCCCTGAAGTCGTTGACATTTTGGCGATCATCGCGCGTGCCACCGAAAAGCCCACCAAAGTCGGCGGTCAAATCGAGCGAATCGTTAAAAGGGAAATGATAGCCAACACCAACCACGGCGTAATGCATCAGTCCGTTATCGAAACCAGTGGTCCCGGCAGAACCGGGCACATCGGCGTCTGGCAAGAATCCATCGTCTGAATGGGTGTCATGCTCAAACTTCACCCCTGGTACGCGAACATTCCTGTACCCGACAAGGAGTTCAAATCCTGACGGTGGCGCCTGGGCGAATGCAGGAATTGCGAGGCAAACACTTGCAACTGCGACTAATAGTTTCATACTGTCCTTTTTTTGGTTGCGATGACCAATCGGATTTTCCGTGTCTAAACAAACAAGGTCAGTGTCTGTTTCTGAAGTTCACCTTACTCATTAATCCTATCTTGTCAAGTCTTGGTAGCCTTCGGCAAGGTTAAACCTTGACATAATTTTTTCGACAAGAAAAAGCCGTCGAGCGCCTCCGGCACTCGACGGCTTTGTCTTAATTCATTCCAAAATCCAGATTCAATAATCCATATTCTATTTGCGGGCTTCAATTATCCCCGTAGCCCTAAACCGCAGAAGCGGTCGGACGAACAATTATTGAATCACTTTCGTGATTCAATAATTGTTGTAGCCACATGCGCGGGCACTGCCTCGTAGTGGTCAAATTCCATGTTTGCGCTTCCGCGCCCTTCTGACATCGAGCGGAGCTCCGTGGTGTAGCCAAACATTTCTGAAAGAGGCACTTTGGCGGTAATGACTTTGATTCCTCCTTGCCTTTCATCAAATCCTTCGATCTGTCCGCGTTTGGAGTTGAGACTTCCGGTCACATCTCCGAAAAATTTCTCCGGGACAAGCACTTCGATTTTCATAATGGGCTCTAAAATGACCGGCTTCGCCCGCTTGGCGGCATCTTGAAATGCCTGCGAAGCAGCTATTTTGTATGCGATTTCAGACGAGTCAACGTCGTGGTAAGAACCGAACAAAAGCTCACAGGAAATATCGGTCATCTTGTATCCCGCCACCACTCCGCGGTCCATGGACTCCCGAACTCCTTTCTCGCAAGCAGGGATAAACTCAATCGGAATCACCCCTCCCTTAATTGAGTTTATAAATTCAAAACCGGGCTCCCGGTGAGTATTTTTTGGGATTTTCTCGGGCGCAGGACCGAGTGGCTTCAGAGCTATCCGCACGTGGCCGTACTGACCTTTCCCTCCCGACTGCTTGATGTATTTATTCTCCGCCTCCGCTTCTCCCTGAATCGTCTCTTTGTAAGCCACTTGCGGCTCGCCCACATTCGCCTCAACTTTAAATTCTCTCTTCATTCGGTCAACCATGATTTCAAGATGTAATTCTCCCATGCCAGAGATGATTGTCTCTCCCGTATCGGAGTTTGAGCTGATTCTAAACGTAGGGTCTTCGTCGGAAAGTTTCTTCAACGCTGTTCCCATATTTTCCTGGTCGGCTTTTGTCTTTGGCTCAATGCGAAGTGACATCACTGGGTCAACGAATTTAATTGGGTCCAAAATTATCGGATTGTCTTCGTCACAGAAGGTATGAGAAGTCCGCGCGTCCTTAAGTCCCACCGCGGCGGCAATCTCTCCCGAGAAAACTTTTTTCACCTCTTCCCTTTTATCCGCCTGCAGTCGGACGATTCTTCCCAGTCGCTCTCTTTTGTCCGTGGTTGAATTGTAAATATATGACCCCGCCTCGATTGTTCCAGAATAAACTCGGAAGAACGTTAGCTGACCCACGAAAGGGTCGTTCTGAAGTTTGAACGCGAGCGCGGAAAAAGGCTCTTCATCAGAAGCATGTCGAATGACCACCTTACTCGGGTCGCGGGGGTCAATTCCTTTTACTGGAGGAATGTCCAGAGGCGACGGAAGATACTCGACAACACCGTCCAAGACAAGCTGAACTCCCTTGTTCTTCAAAGCCGAGCCGGTAAATACAGGAATCAATTTGATTTCAAGTGTTGCTTTTCGCAACGTCTTTTTCAAATCGGCAATGGAAATTTCTTTTCCGTCAAGAAAATCCTGCATGAGAACATCATCGTGCTCAACAATTTTCTCGACAAGCTCGGCACGATATTTTTTCGCTTCTTCGAGATACTCTGCGGGAATTTCGGATTCTTTTATATCGATGCCCATCTCGCCCGCAAAGTGATACGCCTTCATTTTCAAAAGGTCAATCACGCCCTCAAATTTTTCTTCGAGTCCCATTGGGATCTGGACGCGCACAGCATTTTTGGTGAGACGTTCGAGAATGGAATTGAATGACCGCTCAAAAGACGCCCCGGTTCTGTCGAGTTTATTGATAAAGCAAATTCGGGGCACCTTTCCATCGTCCGCATAACGCCAGTTGGTCTCGCTTTGGGGCTCAACTCCGGCTACTCCGTCAAAAACAACGACCGCGCCGTCCAATACACGCAAAGACCTCTTCACCTCGGCGGTAAAATCAATATGTCCGGGCGTGTCGATAATATTAAATCTGTGTTTCAAAGAAAGGTCCGGTCCTCCTTCGGAATTCAGGATCTTCGACATGTAGGAAGGATTCCAAAAGCATGTAATAGCCGCCGCAGTGATGGTAATGCCTCTCTCCCGCTCCTGCTCCATCCAATCGGTAACCGTATTTCCCTCATGCACCTCTCCAATCTTATGGCTCATTCCCGTGTAAAACAAAATTCGCTCGGAAGTGGTGGTCTTCCCTGCGTCTATGTGCGCTATGATTCCGAAGTTTCTGACTTTCTCTAAAGGATAATCACGGTTCATAAATAATAAATTAATATTTGTTGTAGAAAAAATAAAATCCAGCTTTAGCTGAATGGAGAAAAGACTACACGAAATTGAAAGACAATGCAAAATACCTGAAAAAAATCCTAATTATCTTTTATCTTCTCTTTCTTCTCTGGATTTATTCTCTCGCTCGACTCTTCGAGTCTTTGAACCATACATAAACACGCCCACTAATGAAGCCAGGGTACCGACTCCAATAATTCCACCGACTAATCCACTTCCATAAATAGAAATAAAGACAGAACCTATCAATCCAGCTATTGCAATGAGGAAACCGAGTATTTGACCCCACTTTGATCGAGCAATGTCTGAGTCAATAACTTTTCTTTCTAATTCCGTCCTATGCGCAAATTGATTTTCTGCCATCTTTATTATTCTTTCGGCAGCCCCGGGAACAACTTCATCAAATTTTTTTAACACTTCGGGCGGTGGTAACGGACCAGAATAATATTGTTGAGATCGAACTGCAACAGATTGGCCGGAAGGCTGACTATTTTGTTGATTCGGCGAGGTGTTGCTCATATTTTGAAATAGAATTTCTAATGTCATCACCGACAGCTCGCCAGTCATTTTGTAAGGCCTTATGATCTGCTTCCACTCCAGTTTCGGAAAAATTGTAATCCTTGTGTATAACAGCACCAAGATCAACAACACTAGCTACACCCTCAAAGAAAGAAGGTTCTGCAAAAAGTCTATTTGATTTATATTTCTTCATATTCCTATTATAACAGAAAAAAGGAAATCGACTACCAGCTAAAGTGCGCAAACGCTTTGTTTGCCTCCGCCATTTTGTGAGTATTTTCGCGTTTGCGGACAGCGTCGCCTTCGTTTTTGGACGCCGCCATAATTTCGAGGGCAAGTTTCTCCGCCATGGGTTTTCCTTTTTTGCTTCTCGAGGCCTCAATAATCCATTTCATTGAAAGAGCCTGCTTGCGCTCGGGTCTCACTTCAATCGGCACCTGATAGTTGGCGCCTCCCACTCGGCGGGATTTCACTTCCATGTTGGGAGCGGTATTTCGGAGCGCGGTATCAAATATTTCAAGAGGATTTTCAACTTTTGCTTTTTCCTTAATCAAATTCATGGAATCATACATGATTTTTCGGGCGGCATTTTTCTTGCCTCTCTCCATGAGATAGTTCGTAAACTTCGACACTTTCGCCGAGTTGTAAATGCCGTCAGGCAGTATTTCTTTTTTGTTTTTTATTTTTCTTCGCATCTTTTTAATACACGGAACAGAATCGGAACTTAGACTCGGAACTGAAACGGAACTTCTGTGCACATTCTGCGTTCTTCGTCCGTGTTGCTTCCGCGTTACGCCTTCTTAGGGCGTTTCATCCCATACTGGCTTCTTCCCTTTCTTCGGGACTCCACTCCGGTTGCATCCAAGACCCCGCGCACTATCGTGTATCGAAGCCCGACGTCTTTCACGCGTCCTCCGCGAAGAAGCACCACCGAGTGCTCTTGGAGAGCATGGCCGATTCCCGGAATATAAGCGGTTACTTCCATGCCGTTCGTAAGGCGAACTCTCGCGATTTTCCTGATAGCCGAGTTTGGCTTCTTCGGAGTCTTGGTCGTCACCTTGGTGCAGACACCACGTTTGAAAGGAGAATAGTAAAATCGAGGACGATTCTTAATCGCGTTGAAGCCCTTAGTCAGCGCCACCGCTTTTGACTTTCGGCCGGTTTTGCTCCTTCTTGTTTTAACTAATTGGTTTATTGTGGGCATTTCGAAATTGATTCTTGAATCTAGATTATAGAATCTGGATACGAAATCAGAGGTAAAGACTACTATGAGCGGGCAAAAAAAGCAACGAGGTGTATAAGGCCACCCATCTTTGCACTCTCCGCCTCTCGTTAGTTGATAACGGTT